>DASWJF010000273.1:0-4568 GCA_036397275.1 Actinomycetota bacterium | reverse complement strand
GCCAAGGCCAACGCCGCGGACGTGACGACCCTGGCCTTGGCCGTGATGGCCGGGGCCTTCATCGCCCTCGGCGGCGTCCTTTCGACCATCATCAGCACCGGATCGACCCTGGGATTCGGGCCCACCCGATTCCTCGCGGGGATCGGCTTCTCGGTGGGGCTCATCCTGGTGGTCGTGGGCGGCGCGGAGCTGTTCACCGGCAACAACCTGGTTGTGATGAGCTGGGTCAGCGGCCACATTAAGCTCGGCCGCCTCCTTCGGAACTGGACGATCGTCTACGCGGGCAACCTCGTGGGTGCGCTGAGCGTGGTCGCGATGGTGTACCTGGGGACATGGTGGGAGCAGGGCGACCATGCCGTGGGAGCCACCGCTCTTTCGATCGCCGCGACGAAGGCGGCGCTTCCGTTCTGGGTGGTCTTCGTGCGGGGGATCCTGGCCAACGCCCTGGTCTGCCTTGCCGTGTGGCTGGCCTCGGGGGGTCGGAGCGTGACCGACAAGGTCTTCGCCATCATCTTCCCGATCGCTGCGTTCGTCGCGTCCGGGTTCGAACACAGCGTCGCGAACATGTACTTCGTCCCCCTCGGCCTGCTGCTGTCCGACGGACCCGAGGTGCTGCAAGCTGCCGCACTGCCGGCGGGCCAGCTCGCCCACCTCGACGTGGGGGGCGCGATCGGCAACATCGTGGCCGCCACGCTGGGGAACATCGTGGGAGGAGCGGTCCTCGTGGGCCTGGTCTACTGGTTCGTGTACCTGGCTCCGGGACGGGGCGAGGGATAGGGGCGGGCCCGCAGCGAGCCCTGCTTCCGTCGTAGGTTGCCATGATGAGGGGACCCATGCCCGATCGGCCGGCAGGCGCACCCCGTCCACCTTTGATCGCGCTCGGCGTCGATCCCGCGGTGGGGCTCTCGGAAGAGGAGGCGCAGCTCCGCCTGGGCCGCCGAGGGCCGAACGAGCTCCCGGCGCCGCCGCGAGTGGCCTGGCCCCTCCGCATCCTGCGGCTCCTGGGCGAACCGATGTCGCTCCTGCTCATCGCGGCGGCCGGCGTGGACGCGGTGGGCCTTGGCGAGGTCGTGGACGCGTCCGCGATCCTCGCCATCGTCGTGCTGAACACGGTGATCGCCGTCGTCCAGGAGGGGAAGGCTGCGCAGGCGCTCGAGGCTCTCCATTCGATGGAGTCCCCGCGGGCCCGGGTCCTGCGGGATGGGGTCCCGGTGGAGATCCCGTCGCGGGAGGTGGTGCCGGGCGATGTGGTCCTGTTGGCCGCCGGCGATCGAGTGCCGGCCGACCTTCGCCTGATGGAGGCGAACCTCCTCGAGGTGGACGAGTCGCTCCTCACGGGCGAGTCGCTGCCGGTCGCGAAGGATCCGCGGGCCGCGCCCTCGGCATCGGGGATCGCCGAGCAGCTCGACATGGCCTTCTCGGGAACCGTGACGACGCGGGGGACCGGGCGCGGGGTGGTCGTGGCCACCGGGCGGGCCAGCGAGATCGGCCGGATCGCGGAGCGGCTCCGGGAGCGGGAGCCCACCACTCCGCTTCAACGGGAGCTCCGGGTTCTCACCTTCCGTTTGGGGGTGATCGCCATCGTGGTCGCGGCGGCGGTGCTCGGCCTCACCGTCGTTCGGATGGGCGTCTCGAGCGAGAGCCTCCAACGCTCGTTCCTCGCGTCGGTGGCCCTCGCCGTGGCAGCGGTGCCCGAGGGCCTGGCCACGGTCGTCACGGTCGCCCTGGCCCTGGGGGTCCGGCGGATGGCCGCCCGAGGTGCCATCATCCGGCGGCTCGCGGCAGTCGAGACGCTCGGCGCCGCGACCGTGATCCTCACCGACAAGACCGGCACGCTGACCGAGAACCGGATGCGGGTCGAAGTGGTCGCGGTGGCGGGAACGATGCTCGGCCCACCGGATGGCCTCCCTCCGGCGCTCGCCGAGCCGGTCGCGGAGGTGGTCGCCCTCTGCAACGACGCCACCTTGGACCCGCCGAGCGGAGATCCCCTTGACGTCGCGCTCCTCGAGGCGCTGGGAAGCCAGACGGTTGCCCGGGTGAGGGCATCCCTCCCGCGCCTGCGCTCCATTCCCTTCGAGGCGGGACGGCGGCGCATGACCACGGTGCACCGTCGGTGGGACGGCGCCGTGGTGCTGCTCGTGAAGGGAGCGCCGGAAGAGGTCGTGGAGCTGTGCACGGCCTTCCTCGACACCGACGGGTCCCCGCGGCTCCTGGGGCCGACCGAGCGAACGGCCATGCATGGACTTGCCGCGTCACTCGCCTCCGGCGGCATGCGGACGGTCGCCCTCGCCCGCGGGGCTCCGGCTGAGATCCCAGAGGACCTCGCCCGGGCCGAATACGACCTGGAGCTGGTGGGGCTCGTCGGGCTGCGGGATCCCGTGCGGCCCGAAGCAGTCCGCGCGGTCCAGGAAGCCCGGAGCGCCGGCATCCACCTCGCCATGGTGACCGGGGACCACGCGGGAACGGCCGCAGCGATCGCGCAGGAGGTCGGGCTGGCCGGGGAGACGGCCGCCGTCCTGACGGGACGGGATCTCAGGGAACGCGGCATCCCCGAGGACCCACTCTCCTCACCCGTCTACGCGCGCGTCGATCCGGACGAGAAGCTCGCGCTGGTCGAGGCGCTCCAGGGCCAGGGACATGTCGTGGCCGTGACGGGCGACGGCGTGAACGACGCCCCGGCGCTCCGACGAGCCGACATCGGGGTGGCGATGGGCCGCAGGGGCACCGACGTGGCCCGTCAGGCGGCCGACATGGTGATCACCGACGACAACCTGGCGACGATCGTCCACGCGGTCCGCGAGGGGCGCGGCATCTACGACAACATCCGCAAGGTCGTCGACTACCTGGTCGGGGGGAACCTGTCCGAGATCCTGGTCGTGGTCGGCGCGCTCCTCTTGTTCCCGGCCCTCGGCGTGCCGCTCCTGCCTCTCCAGCTGCTCTGGATCAACCTTCTCACCGATGGCCCGCCGGCCATCGCTCTCGGCGTCGACGTTATGGACCGGAGTCTCATGGACCTCCCCCCGCGGCCGCGCGGTGAACGGCTCTTGTCGGCCAGGCGGCTCCTCATGCTTTGCGGGCGCGCGGGGCTCATGGCCGCCGCCTCGCTCTCGGCGCTTGCCGTTGCCCGGTTCGCGTGGGAGGAGCCGTGGGCGCACGCGCGAGCGGTGATGTTCACGGTACTGGTGATGGCCCACCTCCTGTACGCCTTCGTCGTCCGCCGGCCACGGGCCGAGCCGCCTTCGCTCAGGCGGCTCGTCTCGAATCGCTGGCTCCTCGGAGGCGTCGGGCTGGGCCTGGCCCTCCAGATCGCTGCGGTGCTCTGGTCGCCCGCACACGGCGTGCTCGGCACGGCGCCCCTCTCCGCGCGGGAGTGGGTCCTCGTGGCCGCCGCCGCTAATGCCCCGGTCGGCCTCATGCTCGTCCGTCGGGGCTGATCGCTACCGGGCGGCCCGCGCGGCGAGGGGCTTCGCCGGCGGAGCCTCTTGCACCCGGATCCGGGCGTCCACGATCGGCGCCCCGTGGGGCAGGACCATCACCGGGTTGCAGTCCATCTCTGCCACCGACGGCTGGGCCTCGACCAGCGCGCTCACGCGCAGGATGACGTCCTCGAGCGCGGCGACGTCGGCCTTGGGAGCGCCCCGGAACCCGTCGAGGAGGGGGAACGTCTTCAGTGACCGCACCATCTCGTCCGCGTCCAGGTCGGTGATCGGCGAGACTCGCACCGACACGTCGCGGAGGAGCTCGACCGCCGTCCCTCCCGCGCTGCACGCGATGACCGGGCCGAACAACGGGTCCTGGGCCACGCCGACCAGCATCTCCACGCCGCCCTCGACCATCTCCTGCACCAGGAACCCGTCCAGGGTGAGGCCGGCGGCTCGGACCCGCCCGGCCATGTCCCGGGCCGCGTCGGCGACGGCCTTCTGGTCCTTCAGGCCGAGGCGCACCGCGCCCACCTCGGTCTTGTGCACGATGTCCGGCCCCATCGCCTTCAGCGCGACCGACATGGCGAGGTCGGCCGCAGCAGCGCCCGCCTCCTCCGGGGTGGCGGCGCGGACCGAACGGGCGAGCGGGAGCCCGTAGCACCCGAGCAAACGCTCGGTCTCCTCTGCCGTGAGCCAGCCCCCGCCCCGGCCGAGCGCGCCGGCGACGATGGCGTGTGCCTGGTCCGGGTCCGTGTCGGGGATCTGGCGGATCGTGCCCTCGGGCCGGGACCGCCACCGGCCGTACGCGCACGCTCGCGCCACGGCGATGGCCGCCTGCTCCGGGAAGGCGAACGACGGGGTGCGCATGCCCTCCGCCTTGAGCTCGTCGGGCAGGCCCTTGGCCGACATGAACGTCGTGGCCACGGGGATGCGGCCACCGACGTCCCCGATGGCCCGCGCGATGGAGCGGGCGACCTCTTCGGCCTTCATGGCCTGGGGCGGGATGTAGATGACGATCATGGCGTCCACGTCGGGGTCCTCGCCCACGGTGCGGATGGCCCGCCCGTATTCCTCGGCCGTGGCCGAGGCGATCATGTCCACCGGGTTCGCCACCGAGGCCTCGGCCGGCAGGAACTCCCGCAGCTT
>DASWJF010000272.1:0-13846 GCA_036397275.1 Actinomycetota bacterium | reverse complement strand
GCCGGCCCCTCTCCGCCGACCTCGGAGAACCCCGACGAGATCACGACCAGCCCGCGCACGCCCTTCTCACCGCACTCCCGGGCCACCTCGGCGACGAGGGCGGCGGGCACGACGACGAACGCCACGTCGACCGGGCCCGGCACCTTGAGGATGGATGCGTATGCAGGCACGCTATGCACTACGTCGGCCTTCGGGTTCACCGGGTACACGGGCCCGTGGAACTCCGTGGTGAGCAGGTTGTGGAAGAGTTGGCCGCCGATGCTGGTGGTATCCCTCGAGGCGCCGATCACGGCGACCGACCTCGGGGCCAGGAACGTCCGCACCGCGTTCACCGCGGCCGCGGTCTCCCGCCGCTCGAAGTGCGCGACGGCGTCCTCCGTGAGCGAGATGGGGAACTCCACCTCGATGCTGCCGGGCGTTGCCCGGATCGAGACGGGGAACCCGCTCGCCCGGAAGAGGTTGATCATCGTGTGGTTCTCGGGCAGGACCTCCGCCACGAAGATCGCGATGCCCTGCGCCACAGCGGCCTGCGCGAGCTGTCCGAGGAGGATGGAGCCGATCCCCTTGGCCTGCCACTCGTCGTTGACGGACAGGCCGATCTCGGCCCGGCCGCCATCCATCCTCGAGTACTGGGCCCCGCCGATCATCGTTCCCTCGTCGCCGCCGCGAAGAACGAGGAGCGTGAGGTGGTCCTCGTAGTCGACGTCGACGATCTTCGCCGCGAGCTCGCTCACGTTCACGGCCGCGCTCCAGAAGCGGAGACGCCGGGTCTCGGGCGACAGGCTCACCAGGTAGTCCTCGACCCTCGTGGCGTCGGCGCGCCGGGCCGCGCGGACGCGCACGCTCGAGCCGTCGCGCAGGACGACGTCCGACACGAGGTGCGCCGGGTACGGCACGGTGCTCACGCTGCCATCCTATCGACGCCTCATGGACCCCTCGCCGGGGTACCGGGGCGAACGGGCCTCCCGCGGCGCTACACGGTGGTGAGATCCGCGGTGAGGATCGGCTCCGTGGTGGGCTCGTTGGGACACGTCTCGGCCTCCACCGTGACCACCATGGTCTGCGTGGTCCCGAGCTCGGCCTCGACGAAGGTGAACACCGAGCCGTCGGGCAGCGGCCGGAAGCACGTCGCGGGCACCGGCGTCCCGTCCTCGATCATCCAGACCTCATAGGTCTCGGAGATGGCCAGCGGCTCGAACTCCGATCCGAACAGGAAGATGCCCGCCGCGCCGGCCTGGTAGGCCATCGCCAGGTTCCCTCCCTCCCCCTCGAAGGACACGATCGATGCCCGGGACGGGTCGAGCCCGGGCGTCCCTCCGCCCGTGGTCGCCGTGTGAGCCAGCCATCCCCCGACGAACAGGACCGCGGCCGCGGCAACGGCGACGAGCGGTCGAAGCCGGACCCGGAGGCCCTCTCGGACGTCCTCGCCCACGTCCTCGCGGAGCCGCTCGGTCCGGCCGCGGCGCCTGAACGCCCATGTGTCCGGGGGTGGCTCCTCCTGCACGGGCGCCGGCGACCCCAGGGCCAGGGCGAGCGTCTCCTCCTCCAGGCCCTCGCGCACCGGCGCCGGGTCGAGCGCGAACGCGAGCCTTCCCCCGACCTCCTCGTACTCGTCGTGGAGCCTCAGGCATTCCGCGCAGTCGGGGCCGTGCGCGTCCATCTCGGCGATGAGGGCCGCTTGGTCCTTCGGGTCGAGCCCGTCCAGGGCCCGCGCGCCGAGGAGCTCCTCGATGGTCGAGTGGTCGCGGATCATCATCGTTCCATCCCCGCCAGCGCCACCCGGAGCTTCCGCATCCCCAGGAGCGTCCGCGACTTCACGGTGCCGAGCGGCAGCGACAGCCGTTCGGCGATCCTCGTCTGCGACAGCCCGTCGAAGTACATGAGCTCGATGATCTCCCGCTGCTCCGGCGGCAGGTCCTCCAGCGCGGCCCGCACCGCCTTCCTCTCCTCCGGCAGCCCGACCTCCTCCACCACCTGCTGGGCCGGGTCCTCCGGAACCACCACGGTCCCATCCGGTGGAGTCTCCTCGGCCCGGCGGCGGTGGGACTCCTCCCGGCGGACCAGGTCCACGGCCCGGTGGTGGACCATGCCCAGCAGCCAGGCCTTCACCGACCCCCGCTCCTCGTCGTACCCGTCGGGGTTGCGCCAGAGAGCCAGGAACGCCTCCTGGACGATCTCCTCGGCCAGGAACTGCTGACCCACCACCCGGCGGGCGAGCGCCATCGCGCTCGGCGAGTACCGGCGGAACAGGCCCCGGAAGGCCTCGTCGTCGCCCCCGGCCACCCGGCGGACCAGGTCCCGGTCCCGGGACTCGGTCAGGTCAATGGCCACGGGGCTCCCGCCGCCCGGTCCGGCGGTCCGTTCCTCGAACAGCAGCACACTCCCCATCGCTTCCTTGAGATTCGCCCTGGAACGACGGACGGATCAGCGCAGCGGGGATCGATGGACACGGACCGCTCACGTCGAGCCGCTCCCCGCTGCCCGCTCGCGCATCCGGCCGTCCGCCTCCCGGATCAGCTCGGCCAGGTCCGACTGGCCGTTCGGCTCGTACGTCGCCGCTCCCACGGACAGCGACAGGCGATAGGGCCGCCCGCTCCTCGCGTTGTGGGTGGCCACCGCCTCCACCAGCCGGGACAGCACGAGGGCCTCGGCCCCCACGGCGTCTCCGGTGAGCAGCACGCAGAAGGTGTCGGCGCCGAGCCGAGCTGCGATATCGACCTCGCGCACCGCCGTCTGGAGCACCGCGGCGGTGTCGGCGAGGAGCCGGGAGCCCTCGGTCGTGCCGTGGGTCTCGCTCACCTCGGGCAGGTCCTGCAACCGGACGAACAGGAGGACGACCGGCTCCCCGGTACGGTCCGCCAGCCGGAGGTGACGGGTGGCGAGTTGCTCGAATCCCTGGGCGTTGAACAGGCCCGTCAGCTCGTCGACAACGGTACGCCGGCGCAGCTCGGCCTGGAGCCGGTGGCGCTCCAGCGCGTACCGGACGGTTCGCCGAAGGACCTCGCCGTCGAGGTCGGCCTCCGTGACGAAGTCCACGGCGCCCGCGGCCAGGGCGGCATCCGCGCCGCGGTCGTCGTCCGTTCGCACGACCGCGACGACCGGCACGTGGGGGGGCCGGTCCCGCAGCGCGGCGATCGTCTCGGGGCCCTTTCCATCCGGGAGGTCCAGGGCGAACAGCACGACGTCGACCCCACCCGCGCCCAGGCGGCGCCACCCTCCGTCGAGGCGGTCGGCGGCCTCGACCGCGAACCGGACGTCCTCCGCACCGACGAGCGCCGCGCGCGCCCGCTTCACCCGCGCGTCGTCGGCGTCCAGGGCGAGGACGGTCCGGACGGTGCTCGCTCCCTCCGACATCGGCCATAGCTTAGGCGGAAGGGTGCGGCGTTCAGCCCACCTCGCGGGCGATGGCTTCGATGGCCGAGGGGTTCTCCAGGCTTGACAGGTCACCAGGGTCCTCGCCGGCGACGGTGGCTCGGATCGCACGGCGGACGATCTTTGCCGAGCGCGTCTTCGGAAGCTCCGGGACGAACACGATCCGCGACGGCTTGAAGGCCTTCCCGAGGTCCTGGGCAACGAGCCCGGAGAGCTCGTCGGCGA
The DNA here is from genome assembly GCA_036397275.1 of Actinomycetota bacterium. GTDB lineage: Bacteria > Actinomycetota > UBA4738 > UBA4738 > HRBIN12 > AC-69. The sequence continues at coordinate 10,249 of DASWJF010000272.1, read as the reverse complement.
GCGGGTCGCCGGTGTCGGCGCCGGGCTTGGCCACCACGAAGCACCAGATGGCCTCGCCCTTGATCGGGTCGGGGATGCCCACCACCGCGGACTCGGCCACGGCGGGGTGGCCGGCCAGGATGCTCTCCACCTCCGCGGGACCGAGCCGCTTGCCGGCCACGTTCATGGTGTCGTCGGACCGCCCGTGGAGGAACCAGAACCCGTCCTCGTCCACGCTCGCCCAGTCGCCGTGGACCCACACGCCGGGCCACCGCCGCCAGTACGTCTCGAGGTACCGCTCGGAGTCGCCCCACACGCCCCTGGTCATGGCCGGCCAGGGCTGCTTGCACACGAGCTCGCCGACCTCCCCCCGCGCGACCGGCTTCCCGTCCGGCCCGAACACGTCGATGTCCATGCCGAGGGCGGGGCCGCGGAGCGTGCACGCCTTGAGGTCGCAGATCGGAAGCGGCGAGAGGAAGCACGCCCCGATCTCGGTCCCGCCGGACAGGTTGATGATGGGCAGCTTGCCGTGGCCCACCGTCTCGAAGAACCACCGGTACGGCTCGGGGTTCCACGGCTCCCCGGTGGAGGCCAGGATGCGGAGCGACGACAGGTCGTGCTTGCGCACCTCCTCCTCGCCGGCCGGGATCAGGGCGCGGATCAGGGTGGGGGAGACCCCGAGGGTCGTGATGCGGTGGCGCTCCACCATGTCCCAGATGCGGTCGGGGCCGGGATGGTTCGGCGCCCCGTCGTACAGGAACACCGTGGAGCCCAGCGCCGTGGCCCCCACGATCTCCCAGGGCCCCATGATCCACCCCAGGTCGCTGACCCAGAACAGGATCTCGCCGGGGTGAAGGTCAACCTGGTAGGCCACCTCCTCAGCGACCTTCACCAGGAACCCCCCGTGCGCGTGCACGGCGCCCTTGGCTCGCCCCGTGGTGCCGCTGGTGTAGGCGATGAACAGCGGGTGCTCTGGGTCGAGGCGCTCGGTCTCGAACGAAGACGCCTGGGCCGAAAGGAGCTCGTCCCACCGCACGTCGCGGCCCTCGGTCCACGGGGCGTCGTCTCGACCCAGTCTGGACCACACCAGCACGTGTTCCACCGTCGGACACACGGCCACTGCCTGATCGGCGACCTCCTTCATCCGGACGGTCTTCCCCCGCCGGGGGAACCCGTCGGCGGTGACCAGCAGCCGGGCTCCGGCGTCCCGGAGGCGCTGGGCCACAGCGTCGGCCCCGAACCCGGAGAAGATGGGGAGCCACATCGCGCCGAGCTTCGCGCACGCCATCACCGCGGCGACGGCCTCCGGCGACATCGGGAGGAAGATCCCCACGGCGTCGCCCTTCGCGATCCCCAGGGACGCAAGGCCGTTCGCCAGTTGGTCCGAGAGCTCGCGGAGCTCGCGGTAGGTGACGCTCCGGACCTCGCCCTCCTCGCCCTCCCAGAGGACGGCCACCGCGTCGGGCGTGCGCTCGGCCCACCGGTCCACGCAGTTGTAGGCGAGGTTCACGGAGCCGCCCCCGAACCACGTGGCCCACTCGATCCCGCCCGAGGTGTCGAGCACCTCCGAGTAGGGCTCGAAGAACTCGATCCCCAGGTCCTTCACCGCCGCGTCCCAGAACCACGCGACGTCGCCGACCGACCGGGCGAGCAGCTCCTCGTAGGTGGCGATCCCGTGCGTGCGCATGAATCGCGTGACGTTGGCCCGCTCCACGTACTCCTGCGAGGGTCTCCACACGATCGTCACGACGGCCGCCTCCGCCCCGCGGGGCTCTCGGGTAACCTCTTCAAGGGTATGTCCGACGACGACACTGTGCAGCCCGAGGGCCACCCGCATCCCACGCTCCGGCGGGCCTTCCTGGCCTCTACCGCGGTGCTGTCGCTGTTCGTCCTCGCCGCCGCAGCGGCAGCGATGGGCCTCTACGCCTGGACCGAGAGCCGGATCCGCTATCTCCCCCAGGCCACTGGTTCCCCCGGCGCCGGCGCAGAGGTCGATATCGGCGGCCCGTGCGCCCGGATGGCCTGCAACTACCTGTTGCTCGGCAGCGACAGCCGGGCCGGCCTGTCCAAGGAGGAGCAGGAGTTCACCGGCACGAACCAGGACATCGGCGGCCTCTTTCGATCGGACACGATCATCGTGATCCACATCGAGCCGGACCAGAAGGAGGCCGTGTTCCTCTCGTTCCCTCGCGACCTGTGGGTGGACATCCCCGGTCGCGGTGAGAACAGGATCAACGTGGCATTCGAGGGCGGGATCGAGGGCGGCGGGGCGCAGCTTGTGGCACGAACGATCACGTCGATCACCGGCCTCCGGATCAACCACGTCCTCTACGTGGACCTCGCCGGGTTCCAGGGCGTTGTCGATGCCCTCGGCGGGGTTGAGATGTGCGTGCCGTACCCCATGCAGGACGCCCTCACCGGCCTCGACATCCCGGCCGGGTGCCAGCGGTTCGACGGCCAGACCGCCCTGGCGTTCGTGCGGACCCGGCACCAGCCCTGCGACCGGATCCCGGACTTCGCCCGGATCGGTCGGCAGCAGCAGTTCCTCCGGGCCGTGATCGCGAAGATGCTGTCGCCGCGCGAGATCATCCGGCTCCCGTCGTTGATCCCGCCGGTGCTGGACAGCCTCGTGATGGACGAAGGGCTGAACCCGGCCGAGCTCGCGTACCTCGCCGGACAGATGAACGGCGTGAACACCGGCGACGTGGACTTCCGAGTGGTGCCGAGCGCCCCGCAGGGCGTCTACGTGGGCGGGCGGTACCTCTCGGTCGTGCAGATGGTCCAGCCCGACGCCGGCGAGCTGTTCCGGCGGCTCCGAGACGGCAGGCTCCTGGGCAACCTCGGCCTGACCCAGGAGCAGACTCCCCCGTCGCCGGCCATCATCCGGGTGGGCGTGTACGACCGGCACTCGCTCGGGGTGGCCCAGACGGTGTACAACATGCTCACCGAGGGCGGGTTCGACACGTCGCTCCCGATCCAGGACGTGAGCATTCTGGGGAGACTCCCGACGAAGGGCTCTGTCATCCTTCCCGAGGCGAACACTGCGGCGGGGCAGGCCATGGCCGAGGTCGTGCGAGGCTACCTGTCGAACCTCAAGGTCGTGGTGGCGCCGGAGGGCGCGCTGCAAGGTGTGGACGTCGCGGTGGTGATCGGCCCCAACTACACATTGCCGCCGCCGAGCCCGGCTCCTCCGGTGAGCTGCCAGTGAGAGCGCTTGTTCTCTCAGGAGGAGAGGGGTCGAGGCTCCGGCCTATCACCCACACGAACGCCAAGCAGCTGATCCCGGTGGCCAACAAGCCCATCCTGTTCTACGGGCTGGAGGCCCTGGCAGCAGCTGGCATCCGGGACGTGGGGATGATCGTCGGCGACACCGAGCAGGAGATCAGGGCGGCCGTCAGGGACGGGAGCGACTGGGGACTTAGCGTCCAGTACATCCGCCAGGAGGCACCGCTGGGCCTCGCCCACGCCGTGCTTGTCGCGCAGGAGTACCTGGGTGAGGAGGAATTCGTGATGTACCTGGGCGACAACCTGGTGCGCGAGGATGTCGGAAGGTTCGTCAAGGCCTTCGAGGAGCACCGGCCGGACGCCCAGATCTTCCTGGTCAAGACGCCTGAGCCGGAGCGGTTCGGCGTCGCGGTCCTTGAGGGCGACCGGGTGACGCGCCTTGTGGAGAAGCCCAGAGAGCACATCTCCGACCTGGCCTTGTCGGGCATCTACATCTTCAATTCGGCCATCTTCCAGGCGGCCGCGTCCATCAGCCCCTCGTGGCGCGGGGAGCTCGAGATTACCGACGCCATCCAGTACCTCTTGGACCACGGGTACACGGTGCGCGCCGAGCAGATCACTGGGTGGTGGAAGGACACAGGGAGGGTGGAGGATTTGCTGGAGGCGAACCGGATCATGCTCGAGGACCAGGCCCGCCGCATCGACGGAGTCGTAGACGAGGCTAGCCACATCGTCGGGCCCGTTGTCGTCGAGGACGGCGCTGAGGTGACCGATAGCGTGATCCGGGGGCCGGCTGTCATCGGGCGCCATGCAACGGTCATCCGCTCGACGCTTGGCCCACACGTCTCGGTCTTCGACGATAGTCGGATCGAGGACAGCGAGATCTCCGACTCGATCATCATGGGCGGGACGATGATTTCCGAGGTTCGGCGGATGACCGGCTCCTTGGTTGGGACGAACGTAAGGATCTGCAAGGATGATCAGCATCCGACGACGTTCCAGTTCGTGATTGGGGATTCGTCGCAGGTCCGAATCCCCTGAGTGTGCAGCTGAGCGGACCGGCTACCGACGTGCGTCCTCCACGTACCGGGGTGGCTGTTCCAGCACCTGGGCCAGGGGAGGGTTCGATCGGTCTCGCTCGGAAAGGATGGGATCGGCCCTGGGCCAGGCGATGCCCACCTGGGGGTCATCCCAGGCCAGGCCGAACTCGTCCTCGCCGGTGAAGTAGGCGTCCACCAGGTATAGGAGCCAGGTCTCGGTCTCGGCGAAGAAGCCGTGGGCCACGCCGGGCGGCACGTACAGCCCGTACCGCTGCCCCTCGGCGGCGATCGCGGCCTCGGCCCCGTTCGTTTCGGTCGGCGAGCCGGCCCGGAGGTCGTACAGCCCGACGAACGCCCTCCCCGCCAGCACGCACCAGTAGTCCGCCTGCCGCCGGTGGAAGTGGAGGCCCCGGAGCACCCCGGGGCCGGAGATCGACAGGTTGGCCTGGACCACCTCGTTCGGCCCCGGCACCCAGGCGCGGCGGAACACCTCCGTCAGGCTGCCGCGGTCGTCATCATGTGGCGCAATAGGGATGAGGAGGGCGCCTTCGATCCCCAGGTCCATAGCTCCCTTCAAGAAACCCCCCATTCGAGCCCGGACTGCCTCATCGTGGCGGACGGCCTCATTCCTGGGTTGACCCTGCCCGCGCCGTGCACTCCGAAAAGGCCCGACCCCTTCCACCGCTCGGGTAAGCAATCGAGACTAGTGTCTCGACTAGTGTCTCGCAACAACACCGACCTCGGCGGCCGTTCGATGACGTGCAGAGACCTCAAACGCACTCCGGCCCTGCTGCGCGACGTCGGGGAGGCCGGCCGCCGCTAGTATCGGTCGGTTCATGCCCACTCATCCGCTCCACGTCCTCATCACTGGCGGGGCCGGCTTCATCGGCTCCCACCTCGTCGACCTGGTGCTCGAGCGGCCCGACACCCGCGTCACCGTCCTGGACAAGCTGACGTACGCCGGGACGCTGCTGAATCTCGCCACCCACGAGGACGATCCGCGGTTCCGGTTCGTCCTAGGCGACGTGGCCAATCCCGACGTAGTGGATGCGCTTGTTCGCAAGGTCGACCGAGTGGTCCACGCCGCCGCGGAGTCCTTCGTGGACCGCAGCATCGCCCAGTCGAAGGTGTTCATGGAGTCGAACGTAATCGGGACGCAGGTGATGCTCGAGGCGTGCCGCGAGGCTGGCAAGCCCATGCTGTTCGTCTCCACCGACGAGGTGTACGGGTCGCGGACCGAGGGCGCGTTCACCGAGGGCGACCCGATGCGGCCGAACAGCCCCTACGCCGCGAGCAAGGCCGGTGCCGACCTCCTGTGTCGCTCCTACGCCGTGACCTACGGGGCCCCGGTCACGGTGGTCCGTGGCACGAACGCCTATGGCCCGCGGCAGCACCCCGAGAAGGCCATCCCCACTTTCGCCCTGGCGGCTTTGCGGGGGAAGCCGATCCCCGTGTACGGAGACGGCTCGAACCGGCGCCAGTGGCTGCACGTTGGCGACTTCGCCCGGGGGATCGCCACGGTCCTCGAGTCCGGCGAGCCCGGCGGCGTCTACAACTTGGGGGGTGGCCACGAGCTGTCGAACCTGGAGCTGGCTAAGCAGGTCTGCGTGGTCCTCGGTGCGCCGGAGTCGCTCATCGCGTTCGTGGACGATCGACCGGGCCACGACTTCCGCTACGGGTTGGCGTGGCACCGCGTCGGCGCGCTCGGGTGGAGACCGGAGCTGCCGTTCGCCGAGGGGCTCGCCTCGACGCTGTCCTGGTACCGGGAGAACACGGCCTGGGTGGAGGCCGTCCTGGAGGCAGCGACCGCGTGAAGCTCGGGGTGACCGGGGCCGGGGGCGGGTTGGGCCGGGCGTTCCTGGAGCAGGTGCCGTCGCACCACGACGTCCACGCCTTCACCCATGACGACCTGGATGTCGGCGACCACCACGCGGTGATGCAGACGCTGGTGCCGCTCCGCCCGGACGCGATCCTGAACTTCGCGGCCTTTACGAAGGTCGACGTGTGCGAGTCCGATCCGGAGCACGCGTTCCGCGACAACGCGCTCGGTCCCCAGAGCCTGGCCCTGGCCGCGCGAGCCGCCGACGCCGTGCTGCTCCACGTTTCCACGGACTACGTCTTCGACGGCGAGAAGGGAAGCCCCTACGACGAGCTCGATCCCCCCAACCCGCTCTCGGTGTATGCGCGGAGCAAGCTCGCGGGGGAGGCGTTCGTCCGGCATCTCACCCCGGAGCATTTCATCGTGCGGACGGGGTACGTGTTCGGCGCCAGCTCGGACTATCTGTCCGACCAGCTCCGGAAGCTGGCCGATGGGGGGACGGCGGCCGCCATTGCCGATCGGATCGGATCACCCACCTACGTTCGGCACCTCGCCGCTCGGATGCTCCCGGTCCTTCTGTGCGGCCGGTTCGGGACCTATCATCTCGCCGGGCCCGAGCCCACCACATGGTTTCACGTGCTTCACCGGTGCAAACGGATGGGGGGGCTGCCCGGCGAGGTCGAGCCGCAGAAGGCTGACGAGCTGGTGCAGCCGGCGCCCCGCCCCCGGGACTCCTCCTTGACCAGCCTGTTCGCCTCGGGTGTGGGGCTCGAGCCGTTGCCGTCGCTCGACGAGGCGCTGGCAGAGTTCTTGAGGATCTGAAAGCCAGCGACCTACCGCGTCGCGAGGACTGCGACGACGCCATCTCCCTGACCTCCTGACGGGGGCGGCCGGGGGTGGGTGGTACGCTGCCCGATCGATGGCCGACATTTCCGATCGCAGCGCGGCCGGGGACGCCCGCGCCGCCCTCGAGCGCGAGCTTTACTGGGCCGAGGACGTCACCCGGCGGACCAACTCAAGCACGCAGGACATCCGGGTTGCGCTGCACGAGTTCGCCGCCGTGATGAAGGCCGACGAGCGCGCGGTCATCCCGCGGGACGAGCCGCAGCTGGGGTCGTCCAGACGGTGGCGGCGCCGGCTCAAGGGCGGAATGTTCTTCTTCCTGCGGCCGGTGATGCACCGCTACGACCGACTGCTCGGGGAGCTCGCCATGCTGAACCGGATGCTTGCCGATCGCCTGGCCGACGCGGAGGCCGAGATCGAGCGGCTCCGGGGGATCGTAGAGGGACGGGAGGCCCGGCGCGAGGAGGACGGCTGATGCGCGTGGCCGTGTGCCACCCGCAGACGCCGTTCGTGAAGGGCGGGGCCGAGACCCACGCGGAGCAGCTCGTCCGGGCTCTTCGGCGCGCCGGCCACGAGGCAGAGCTCGTGTACGTCGCCGGCAAGTGGTACCCCGGGACCGAGCTCGTCCATCAGATGGGGGTGTGGCGGAGCCTCGACCTCTCCGAGTCGAACGGTCTCCCCATCGACGCCGTGATCCCCTTGAAGTTCCCGGCGTACCTGATCAAGCACGAGCGGAAGATCGTGTGGCTGATCCACCAGCACCGCACGGCCTACGAGCTCTGGGACCACCACGAGTATGCGGACCTCGCCCGTCAGGAGGACGCGACGTTGGTGCGCGACATGATCCACGCCGCCGACCGCATTGCGCTGGGGGAGGCCAAGCGGGTCTTCACGAACTCGAAGAACGTCCAGCAGCGGCTGTGGAAGTCGCTCCGGATCCCCGCCGAGCCGCTCTATCACTTCTCGCCCATCTCGCAGGCGCTCCTGAAGATGGAAGCCGGCCCGTACGGGGACGAGATCGTGTTTCCCAGCCGGTTCGAGCCCCTCAAGCGCCAGTCGCTCGCGGTCGACGCCATGCGGCACGTGCGGACCGACGTTCGCCTCGTGCTGGTGGGGCGAGGCCCGGGGGAGGAGGCGCTCCGGGAACAGATCCGTGCCGGCAAGCTCGAGGACCGCGTGTCGATCGAGATCTGGCCGTCCGATGCCCGGCTCCAGCAGCTCCTGCTCGGCGCGCTCGGCGTGTACTACGGTCCTTTCGACGAGGACTACGGGTACGTCACCATCGAGGGGTTCGCTGCCCGCAGGCCGGTGGTGACGCTCGCCGACAGCGGGGGGCCGCTGGAGTTCGTCTTCGAAGGCGAGACCGGCCTCGTGGCGGCGCCGGATCCACTGGCGATCGCGGAGGCGTTCGACCGCCTGTACGCCGACCGGGCCCTGGCCGCTCGCCTCGGTGTCGCCGGCCGGGCCCTGATCGAACGGGAGGTGCCGTCGTGGTCGGAGATCGTGGCCCGACTGCTCGCCTGATCCGCCGGCTGGTCCGGGCCCGACCGATGACGAGGCCGCCCGTACCCCGCCTCGCATTCCTCTCGCCCATGCCCCCGGCCGCCAGCGGCATCGCCACCTACTCGAGGGCCGTGCTGGAGGGGCTGGACCGGATTGGGCTTCGCCAGCGGTATCCGATCGATGTGGTCTGGCCTATCAAGCCCACCCACGATGCCACGATCCCCGCGTACCGGCTCGGCATCTACCAGCTGGGCAACAACGTCCAGTTCCACGCCGACATCTACCGGCTCGCTGCCTACAATCCTGGGCTCATCGTCCTCCACGACATCGGGCTCGATGACCTCATCCGTGGCCTGGTGGCTCGGGGCGAGCCGCTCGGACACAGAGCCAGGCGGGAGGCCTTCACCCTTGCCCCGCGCGTGTCCCTCCCCGAGGCACTGGCGAACGAGCCACTTCGCCGGCCGTATTGCGGACACGTGGTCCGGCACGCGCGAGGCATCATCGTCCACTCGGAGTTCTGCCGCCGGTACCTCTTGGACTTCGGATGCCGGACGCCGGTCTTCGTCGTTCCCCACCCCGTCGTGGAACGGGAGGCCGACATGCGCCGAGCCGAGCCACGCGGGCGCACGTTCCGCCGACGGCTCGGCCTCGGCGACGACGACGTCCTCGTTGTGGCCGCCGGGGATCTGAACCAGGCCAAGCGCCTGGACGCAGTGCTGGCGGCGGTCCCCAGGCTCGCTGCCGCGCAACGGCTGCATGTCGCGTTGGTCGGCCGGCGGATGCCACCGTACGACGTGGACAGGGTGGTAACGGCGAGCGGGGTAGGCGATCGGGTCACGGTGGCCGCCGACGTATCCGACGGCGACTTCCGGGCCTGGCTGTTCGCGGCGGACATCGTGGTGGAACTCAGGCACCCGCACCGAGGAGAGGTGAGCGGGTCCCTGATGCGAGCGATGCAAGCGGGACGGCCGTCGATCGTGAGCGGGGTGGGGACGTACTTGGACGTCCCCGACGACGTGGCGCTCCGGGTGGCTCCCGGCCCTCCGGACCCGGCTGAGCTCGCCGCGGCTCTCCGCCGGCTGATCGAGGACCGGGATCTCCGGCTGCGGATGGGCGAGCAGGCCCGCGCGCACATCGCTCGACGGGCCGCGGAGGATGCCACCGCCCGTGGCTACGCGGACGCCATCGATTCGACGCTCCGGCTGGCCCTCGACCCGGGGCGCAGAGGCTTGGCGAGGTGGGCCGGGGCGTTGGTCGACCTCGGCGTAACCGACCGGCACCTTGATCAGGGTTACGGCCTCACCTACCCACAGTCGCTGGGAGAGTTCACCCACTTTGCGCGGGGGGGAGGATGACTGCCTTCCAACCCTCCAATCGTCTTCACGAGACCTCCATGGACGTCGCGGCGGACACCCGGACCGCCGAAGCCTCACTTGTAGACTTTGCCGCGGGCCCGTATACAGCGTGATCTCCGGATGAGAGGAACCGTGGCCGCCGACGCCGAGACCGCCGTCCGCACCTCCGAGCCGCCCCACCTCCGGATGGGCCAGCGCGTGCGTGACGTCTACGCGCATCGCGAGATCCTGCTGAACCTGGTCCGGAAGGAGCTGAAGGTCAAGTACGCGGCTTCCGTCTTGGGTGCCGTGTGGTCGCTCCTCAATCCGCTGGTGTTCCTGGCCGTGTTCACGTTCGTCACCACGGTCATCGGGAACCCCCTTCCGGACTACCCGGTGTACCTCCTGTCGGGGCTCCTGGCCTGGAACCTGTTCTCCGTGTCGCTCACCACCGGGGCTCGCTCGGTCATCGACAACGCCAACCTGGTGAAGAAGATGTCCTTCGC
>DASWJF010000271.1:0-10199 GCA_036397275.1 Actinomycetota bacterium | reverse complement strand
TCGGACCCGTCGTCGCCCGGCTCGCCTTCCTCCGTCCCGTCGTCGCCCGGCTCATCGCTCTGGTCAGACGGGCCTCCGCCCTCGTCGTGGCCCTCGGGTCCCCCGACGCCGACGCCGTTCCCGCTCCCCTGGGACGCCTGGCCGGCGTTCCCCTCCTCGTTCGGGTTCCTTTCGCAGCTCTCGAGAACCGCATCGGTCCCTTGCGTGTGCCCCTGGTTACCGACGGCGAGAGTCCGCACCGCTGCGGGGCAGCTCCCCGTGGCCGCCTCCCCGGATCCACCTTCCGGGGCGGGTACCGGGCCTGCTTCCACGATATGCCGGGGGCCAGGCGATCCCATCCGGGACCCAAGCGGGCTGGCCAAGGCGAGGCCCGCTCCGATGAAGATCCCGAGCGCAAGGATGGCGGGCATGGCCGCCCCACGGTTGGAGTGTCTTAGCGTCACGGTCCTGCATTTGTTTCGGCAGGAAAGGGGTCATTTCTGGAGTGGGTCGTAGCCCGAACGAGCTAATCCTCGGGGCCCGAAACCGCCCCCCGGATCGCCCTCCACACCCGTTCGGGCGAGAGCGGCATGTCGATGTGGCGAACCCCCAGGTGGGACAGGGCGTCGACGACGGCGCTCTGGACGGCCGCGGTGGAGCCGATCGTCCCCGACTCGCCGATGCCCTTTGCCCCCAGGGGGTTCAGCGAGGTGCGGGTCTCCGTGTGCGAGGTGACGAACCCCGGTAGCTCCGTGGGGCCGGGGATCAGGTAGCCGGTCAGGTTGCCGGTGAGCGGCGTGCCGTGTTCGTCGTACTCGACCCCCTCGTACAGGGCCTGGGCGATGCCCTGGGCCAGCCCCCCGTGGACCTGGCCCTCGACGAGCATGGGGTTCAGGATCCGGCCGCAGTCGTCCACCGCGACGTGCCGGATGGAGCGGGCATCGCCGGTCTCGAGGTCCACCTCGACCACGGCGACGTGCGCGCCGAACGGGAACGTGGATCCCTTCTGCCTGAACCTCACCGAGGCCGCGAGCCCCGGCTCCAGCCCCTCGGGCAGCCGAGCCCGATCGGCCGCCGCGGCCGCGAGCTCCCCCCAGGTGAGCGCCCGGTCGGGCGCGCCGGCCACCCCGAACCGGCCGTCCTCGTGCTGCACGACATCGGCTTCGGCCACCTCGAGCACGGCCGCGGCCACGCGCTTCGCCTTGGCCAGCACCTCCTCGCTCGCGTTCCACACGGCCGAACCCCCGATCTGGAGCGAGCGAGAGCCGAACGTGCCCTCGCCGCTCGGGACGATCCCGGTGTCGGAATGGACCACCCGGACCTTCCCGATCGAGACGCCCAGGATCCCCGAGGCGATCTGCGCGAGCGAGGTCTCGTGGCCCTGCCCGGTGGGGGAGATGCCCGTCATCACGGTGGCGGTCCCATCGGGGTGTACGTCCACCGAGCCGAACTCGCGGGCGAACCCGGTGACCTCGACGTACGTGCTGACGCCGATCCCGAGCTGGCGCCGATCACCCCGGACCCGCCGCTCGGCCTGCTCTTTGCGAAGGTCCTCGTACCCGCTCAGGCGGAGGGCCTCGTCGAGGGCCCGTTCGTAGTCTCCGACGTCGTAGGTCGCCCCCGCCGCCGTCTCGTGGGGAAAGGCGTCGGGCGGGATCAGGTTCCGCCGGCGGACCTCGGCGGGATCCATCCCCAGCTCGGCGGCGAGCAGGTCCACCGCCCGCTCCAGGAGTGCCGTGGCCTCGGGCCGCCCGGCGCCGCGATAGGGGGCGACCGGTGTGGTGTTCGTCACCACGGACCGACCGCGGCAGGCGATCCGGGGGATCCGGTACACGCCGGAGAGCATCGTCTGCGTCGTGGCGGGGAGGAAGGTCGCGATGGGATACGCGCCCATGTCGGCCACGATGTCGACGCGGAGACCCACGATGATGCCCTCGCGCGTGGCCCCCACCTCGAACCGGTTCACCTGGGCCCGGCCGTGGGTCATGTTCAGCATGCTCTCGGAGCGGGTCTCCATCCACCGGACCGGACGCCCCAGGCGAAGCGCCGCCGCCGCACACACCAGGTACTCGGGGTAGATCGTGAGCTTCGCCCCGAAGCCGCCGCCAACATCGGGCGCGATCGCCCGGACCCGGCTCTTCTCCAGGCCGAGCCACTCGGCGAGGTCGTTCCGCACGTCGAAGGGGATCTGGGTCGAGACCCAGACGGTGAGCCCGCCCCTCTCGTCCGGCACGGCAAGCATCGCGTTCGTCTCGATGGGGACCGGCGCGAGGCGCTGGTTCACCACGCGGCCCCGCACCACCACCTCCGCCTCCGAGAGCACGTCCCCGTCCCAGTCAGAGTCGAACGCCTCGGCGACGTTCGTCCCGGCCTCCGGGAACAGGAGCGGCGCGTCCTCGGCCAGCGCGGCCTCCGGGCCGATCACCGGGGCAAGGGGCTCGTACTCGAGGGTAACCACCTCGGCTGCGTCCATGGCCTGGGCCGAGGTTTCGGCCAGGACCACGGCGACCGGCTCTCCCACGAACCGGACGACGTCCCCGGCCAGGACGGGACGATCGAAGCCGCCCTCCACTCTGCCCGAGGGCGGCTGCGGCCGGAGGTGCAGATCGGCGGCGGCGAGGACCGCCACCACCCCCGGCATCGCGGCCGCTGCGGACACGTCGATGCCGGAAATCCGCGCATGCGCCATCATGGAGCGGACGAAGGAAGCTCGAAGCGCCCCTTCGACCTGGATGTTGTCGACGTAGCGTCCCTGCCCCGCCAGGAAGCGGGGGTCTTCGGTCCGATGCACGACGCTGCCGAAGATCGAAGTGGTCATGCGGTACCACTGTAGAGGAGGGGAGGGATGGCTCGATCAGCTCGATCAAGGAGACGGCCGGCCCTGCGCGGGATCCTCGCCGCGGCCGTGGCGTGTGTGACCCTGCTCGGTCCGCCCCTCGCCCACGCCCCGGCTGTCGCCACCATCATGGCCAGGCGGGTGGTGGAGGGCCTGAACGGTGCCGTGGCGTTCACGTTCGGGCCGGACAACCAGATCTGGTGCGTGGAGAAGGCCACCGGCGAGATCCGGATCCACGACCTCGACACCGGCTCGAACAGGCTCTTCTACGACGTGCCCGGGGTGAACGCCGAGGGCGAGCGGGGGATGCTCGGCATCGCGCTCCATCCCGGGTACCCCACCAAGCCATTCGTGTACGTCTACGCCACGAGGTCGGTGAGCGGGAGTCTCCGGAACCAGATCCTTCGCCTCACGGATTCCGACGGGCGGGGCACGAACCGGAAGGTAGTCTTCACCTCGCCGGCCTCGTCGAGCCCGTACCACAACGGCGGCCGGATCCTGTTCGGGCCCGACGGCAAGCTCTACGCGATCGTCGGCGAAGGTCATGACCCCTCGAACGCCCAGGACACCGCGAACAACGACCGCGGTAAGATCCTGCGGATGAGGCCGGACGGTGGCGTCCCCTCGGACAACCCCATCGCCAACAGCCGGATCTTCGCCTACGGGATCCGCAACTCCTTCGGCTTCGCCTTCGACCCGGAGAGGGGCCACCTGTGGGAGACCGAGAACGGGCCGGCTTGCAACGACGAGCTGAACCGCATCCGGGAGGGCGCGAACTACGGGTGGGGACCGAACCAGACGTGCAGTGGGACGGCGCCCCAGAACACGAACCAGGATGGGCCCAACCCGGTGCTCCCCGAGCTCTGGTACACACCGACCATCGCGCCCGCTGGGATCGCGTTCTGCCAAGGGTGCGGACTGGGGTCCAGGAACAACGGGAAGCTCTTCTTCGGCGCGTTCAACACGGGTGACATCCGGGCGGTGACGCTGAACGCGAAGCGGACCGGTGTGACGGGGCAGCGGGTCGTGTACACGCACTCCTCGGGGGTGCTGTCGATGGAGGTGGGACCGGGTGGCACCATCTACTTCAGCGACTTCGCCGCGATCTACGAACTGGTGAAGGCTTGATCCGGGGCTTCCAACGACCGGGGGTCGGCGCTAGGCTGGGCGAGGAACGCAGGACGGAGCGGCCGGAGGGAAGAGATTGAACATCGGACGGCCGGAGCGGGTGTTCGAGGTCGAGCCGGTCTCGCTGCCGGTGCCGGAGGTGCTTCCCGAACCGGAGCCTCGGCTCGTTCCCGAACCCGACCAGGAGGCTGAGCCCGCCGAACCCGGCACGGAGGGTGAGCCCGCCGAACCCGGCCCGTGAGCAGGATGCTCCTCGAGACCGACCTCCGCGCCGAACGCCAAACCGTCGCGGAGCCCCTCGTCGGGTGGCGGGTCTGGACGCTGTACGCGAGGCGGCGCGGCGCGGAGGTCGGGCTCCGGCCCATCGGGGGACGGGCCAGGCCCTGGCCACCGCTCGAGCCCGCCCGGGCAACCTGCTCCCGCCACGGCAGGCATCCGGTCCCCGGGTTCGATTGCACGTGCGGGCTCCACGCGACGCGGTCTTTGGACCTTCTGCGCCGGGCCCGGAACCCGGCCGTCCTCGGCACCGTGGCGCTGTGGGGCCGGGTCGTCGAGCACGAGCACGGCTACCGGGCTGCGTTCGCCTACCCGCAGCGCCTCATGCTCGTCTGTTACCTGTGCTTCTGGCAGTGGGGACCGGAGCGTTCGTCCGCGGACGCGGTCGCGGTGCTCCGCGGGGGCCGGCTGGTGCCGCTTTGCGACGGACACGTCGAGCTCTCTGACCGCTACGGCTATCCCACGCGCCACCTCGTCCCCGTACGACTGGTGGAGGGAGCGCTTCTGTCCACGTACGCCGTGGACCCGCTCCGCCTCTAGCGGGGATCCGACTCCTCGGGGCTCGAGTCGGGAGCACGATGGCGGGCGGCCGCCGCCCGGGTCAACCGTTCCCGGAGCGAGAGGCCCTCCTCGGCCGGGGGTTCCGGCTGCGACGATCCCTCCTCGGCGTTGGCCCGGCCCCTCCGAGCGGGCGCAACCGCGAGCTCGGCCGCGGAGGGCTCCTCTGCCGGCATCTTCTCCGCGGAAGCAGCAGCTGCCGCGGGCTTCTTGCTCCGCAGGCGGGTCAGCCGTGCGGCGATCGTGTCCTCCTCGGTCTCTCCCTCGCGAGGCGCGGCCCGTGAGGGCGCGGCCGGCCGGTGAGCCGGGGGTCGGGGCGACACGGGTGCGGGCCCCACGGCTGCTGGCGCCATGGGTGCGGGCGCCTCGGGTGCCGCCTCGGCTGGTGGCGCCGGCGGTGCCGCCTGTGGAGGCCAGGTACGAGGCTCCGCGACCTCCCGCGACACGCTCTCTCCGGCGTTGACCTTCTGTGCCAGGGCCTCGGCCTCCTTGGTCCGCCGGGTCGCCGCGGTCAGCTCGAGCTGGGTGTTGGCCAGCGCCTCCTGGACCCGCTGGAGCTCCGCCTCGTCCTGAGCCCGCTGGCCCTCGAGCTCCTCGATGCGGGCGATCAGCTCGGCCGCCTTCCTCTTCCCGCCCCACCCGCCGACGGTCGGCGTCTCGGGCTTGTCCGCCCTGGTTCGCTCCAGCTCGGCCTCCTTGGAGGCCAGCTCCTCCTGGAGGCGCGTCAGCTCTCGCTCACGCTCGGCCAGAGCCCCGCGGGCCTGATCGAGCTCCGCCGCGGCGGCCTTCTGATCCTCCTCGATCTGTTTGGCCACCGATTCCAGCGACACGGCCTTCGCGCTGGCGTCGGCCAGCGAGGCCTCGACCTCCCGGAGCTTGGCGTTCGCGCGGTGCTCCGCCTCCTCGGCTCGCATCTCGGCGCCCTTCGCCGTGGCCTCGAGCTGCGCGACGAGCTCCTCCACCTGCCGCTCCAACGCCGCGTCGCCACCCGCCCGCGTCGTGGCCTCGGCGAGGGCCGCCTCCCGGCCGGCCAGAGCGGACTGCGTCCTCCGGAGCTCGCTGGCCAGCCGGTCGCGGTCCGCTTCGGCCGCCTGGAGCCGCTTGGCCTCCGCGGCGGCGTCCCGGCCGCTCGACTTCGCGCTGTTCGCCGCGGCGGTCATCAGCTCGAGCTGCTCGTGGGTCGCCACCAGTCGCTCCGCGATCTGTCGCTTCTCCCGCTCTGCGGAGCCGGCTCGCTCCTCTGCCTTGCGAACCGCGTCCTCCGCGCCCCTCAGCTTGGCCTCGGCCTCCTTCAACGCGGCGGAGGGCGGACCGACGAAGCCCGCCGGCGCCGGGGCTGCGGGCGCGGACCGGCGGGACCTGCCGGTGCCCACTCGGCCGGCCGCGCGGACCGAGGCAACCAACATCACCAGCGCCAAGATCGCGAGCACTCCCAACCCGAGTTGGAGCGGGCGCCACAGCCGGTACGCGGCGGCCAGCACCGCCGCATAGCGCTGGTCGATCTCGACCACCGCCGCGGCCTTGGGCTGGCTGACCAGGCGAAGCGGTGCGAACGTCACGTACAGGCGCTCCGTGGTCCCGGCCAGTCCGGCCTTGGGCGCCTCCTCGTCCGCGGTGAGGACGCTCGCGGTCTGCGAGGCGGCCGCCGTGTCGAACTGCTTGGTGCCGCTCGCCTGGGCCTGCCCGATCCGATCCCGCTGGTCGGTGGAGAAGATCAGGGTCCCGTCGAGCTCCCAGATCCTGACCCGGAGCACGCGATCGTCGCTCAGGATGTTCTCCGCGACCTCTTTCAGCAGGGCGTTGTAGGGTTCTCCCACGATCGACTTCTGGACCTGCGAGGGAGTGAGCTCGGAGAGTGGCTTCTTGGTCGTGTACTCGACGGCCCGGGCCTGTGCGGCTCGCTGCTCCCCTCCCACGGCGCTGTAGGCGAACGCGAAGGAGAGGGCGAGCCCGGCCGCCAGAAGGAGGAGGACCACCCCCCAGACCAGCCGGCTCCGCTTCGCGCCCGTCAGCTTCTCGAACAGGTTCATGAGCACGCCATCCTGACCTCAGCCCCCGACGGGGACGCCGAGCCCTGGTTGAGCCTTCGGCCCGGATGGGGGCGGCCTTGAACCGAACGCCGCAGAAACCCGACCGAACGGCCTACTCCGCCCGGGGGTGGGGTACTCGTGGCCAGGAGGGATGCCTGAGCGGTGGAGACGAGCGGACTCGAACCGCCGACCCCCTGCTTGCAAAGCAGGTGCTCTACCGACTGAGCTACGTCCCCCGTCCCCGGCACCCAATCATAGGCGCCGAGGCGCCCGCCTTCGGGCTACGGGCTCGACGACGGCGTGGGGCTGTCGGTGGGACTGGGTGACGGCGTGGGCGTGGGCGACGGGCTCGGGATCTCCTGCTGTACGGCGCGTTCGTCCGGCGCACGGTCCAGACAGGTCCGCGGACAGACCTTCCCGGTGAACTGCGAGAGCACCCACCAGAAGTGCGACGTTCGCTTCGGCCCGAACTTGAGCTTGCCCATGCCAACCGTCACCGTGAGGCCATCGGCTCCGGACTTCGCGACCCGGACCCGGCCCACCTCGGCGTCCCGGCCGTTGGCCCGTCGCCGCAGGAGCAGCCCGATCAGCTTCCGTCCGTCGGACCGGACGACGACGAGGTAGTCCTCGTCGGGGCTCCCCAGCGTGTTCGAGGATGACCAAGACGAAGCCCGCGTCTTGGATGTCCCCGACGGTCCAGGAGTCGAACGTTCGCACCGCCCATGAGGCCGGGCCGGCGTCCTGGTCGAACCGGACGTGCTGCAGGTCAAGCCGACCGGGGCTGTCGTTCGCGTCGCCCAGGTTCGTCCGGGCGGCGAGGGACGGGATGATGGCCGAGAGCCCCACCGACGCCAGCACCGCGACCACCATCGTGACGCCGCGGAACCCTCGTTTCACGCGGCTCCCCGCCGGCCGAGGGATCGGACCGACCGCGTCACCGTCCACGCCGCCACGCTCAGGCCGACGACGGCGAAGGCAAGGGGGAGGACGTCGGGGCCAGTCGGAATCCCTGGCGACCCGAGGCGCGGGGTGTCGATCCCCCAGGTCGCCGCGACAGCGGCCACAACCGCCAGGACCGCGTTCCGAAGGAGCAGCACCCGGTAGTCACGCGCCTTTACCGTTCCAAAGCACCCGCACGGAACGAGGTCCCCGCCCCTTCGCCGCGCCCGCAGGACGGCGAGCGAGAACACGAGTAGCAGGGCCAGACCGGCGATGCCGGCCGTTCGGTGCAACCCGGCCACGACGAGCCCGAGGACCGCGGCCTCCGCGACCGGCGCGCCGATCGCGGCGACCCGGTCGAGCGGTCCCCGCAGGCCGAGGGCGGAGCGGGCCCGGCGCCAGTCCGTCGGGCGGAGGAGCTTCCCGCCGGCGGACCAGGCGAACACCGCGCCGACCACTCCCGCCGCCACTGCTCCGACCTGGACGTCGGCGGCCGACCCGACCATCGCCCAGGCCGCCGTCGCCGTTATCGCGGCGAGCGCCACGACGTGGGCGGTCCGCCACGCTGGGGCCGACGCCGCGGCCTCCAGGCGTCCGACCAGCGCCTGCCCCTCCTCCGGCGCGCGGATCCGGGCCGTCGCGAGCACCGACAGGCCCCGCGCGATGCCGAATGGAGCGACGAGCAGCGCTCCCACACCGGGCCTCCCCGACGAAGCCGCCGCGACCGCCACGGCGACCAGCGTTCCCTGCCGCAGGAACGTGAGGAAGCCGACGCCCAGGCCCACCCCGTAAAGGAACGACGCCACCGGGGTCGTGAAGAAGGTTCGCCACCACTCCGGCACCTGACGGCGGAGCTGGGGAACGGGCACCGGCACCGCCCCCGCCTCGCGCAGCAGGTACGTGCCCGAGACCGCGACCACGACGAGCAGGCCCCCTCGTCCCCACGGAGCCCCCAGGACCGATCCGGCCGCCCCCAGCACCGCTCCGAACGCTGCGGCGGAAAGCGTCGCGCCGGCCACGTGGAGCGCCACGTCTCCCGCCCACCTTCCCCTTCGTCCCCCGTGCACGACGGGGGTGATGGTCTCCACCATCGAGAGCCCTCAGGGGCCGAAGAGCGTGGACACCCCGGCCACGAGCGATGCGGCGACCACGGCGATCGCCAGCGGTTCGGTCAACACGCCACGTTCAGCTCCCGGTACGTGATGCAGAACACCCGGAGGTCCCTCGGGCAGTACCCTCGGACCGAGGCGTCGCCGTTGATCCGGATCCGCGAGCTCGAGCAGCAGTCCTGGATGTGCCGGACCCTGCCGTCGCAGCACCGGCTCCACCCGCCCCCGTAACGGGGGTTCTTCACGCCCGGGTATTCGTCGGGGACCCGATCCTGGCAGACCTTCCGTCGCCGCTGCCGGACGTCGGTATAGACCCGCCCATCGTCGTCGACCGGATAGCCGTGTTTGGGATGCACCGGGAAACCATACGCGTCGACCCGGGAGCGCGGCGTGAACGGGTGGGGACAGGATCCCGTCGTGTAGATGTGCCCGCAGATGTGGTACGCCTCCGCCCGTTCCGGGGAGAGGGCCACGGCCACGAACGGCCCACCGGCCAGCGCCACCACCGCACGCCCCACCTTGCCGAGGAACGAGCGGCGGCTGGTCCGGCGGGCCAGCTCGACTTCGGCGCGGGCAAGGTCCGGGCCCATCAGCCGGCGGGTACCCCCAGGAAGCGCTCGGCCGCGCGGCGGGCGGCCGTGTCCACCAGCCCCTCGAGCTGCTCGAGGTTGTTCACGGTGCCCTTGGCCCGCACGGCTCCGGCCTCGTCCAGGATCACCACGAACGGAACGCCCGGCACCCCCCAGGCCTGCTCGGCACGGGGGTCCGACACCACCTGCGGGACCAGCCCGGACAGGCTCGCCGCCGCCGGCACCGAGGGCAGGACCTGCTCACAGATGGGACAGGTGGGAGAGACGAACACGACGAGCCGGCCAAAGCCCAGGCCCCCGAGCGTCGTCGGATGGCCGCCGGGTCCGCGAGCGGCCACCGGCTGGGGAGCCTCGCCGAGGGGTGGCCCCTCGTCGTCGACCTCCAGCGCCCCGAGCGGCCCGAGGCGCAGGTGAAGGATGCCCACCTGCCTGGCCAGGGCGACCACCACGACGCACAGGACGATGACCAGGACCCACTGGACGGCAAAGGTGGCCACCCACCAGCCGGACACCCGGCTAGGCCTCCCCGGGGTCCGGTGCGGGCTCGGCCATGGGTTCCCCCTCGACCGCGAACTCCTCGGGGAGCTTCTCGGGCGCCATCCACATGGGCTCCCCCTTCTTGTCCATGAACTGGATCACCGGCGTGCCGTCCGAGGTGAGGCCCATGATCGCCCTGAGCTCGCCCTCCCTGTTCAGCAGGCGAAGGATCGGCGACCCCTCCGCCGCCAGCCCCAGCCGGACCCGGACCTTCCCG
>DASWJF010000270.1:0-3886 GCA_036397275.1 Actinomycetota bacterium | reverse complement strand
TCGGGTTCGGGCTCACCCGACGTGCAACCGGCCGCGGCAAGCACGAGGACCGCGAACGAAACGCCGACGGTTCGGGTCCACGATGTCATGGTGGGCGATCCTTTCTGGCGATCGACGGTGATCGACGTCGAGGCTGGCGGGCCTCTACCCTTCGGGAGGCGGCGCGCCTCAGCTCGAGAGGGTCGACCGGAGGGACGAGCGCAGCCGGACGGGCGGGCCCCGGAGGGTGGCGCCCCCGGCTGCCAGGAGGAACCGTGGGGGAAGGACGCACACACTGGGTCGCTGGCCCGGTGAAGCGACGAACCGGGCCGGCGACGACGGGCAACAGAACCGGGCGAGCGTGCGAGCGAGGACGACCAGAAGACCGGCGGCGCCGAGCGCGGACACCACCTGGAGCATGATCCCGATCAGGATCACCGGCTCCGCGAGGAGCTGGCCGAAGCCCGCACCGAACAGAAGCCGCTCGGACGCCTCGAGCAGCACGAAGCCACCCACCTGAAGCAAGACGAGACGGCGGGCAGTGGAGACGAAGAACGCACGGGCGCCGAGCGACCAGACGCGGTCCGGCCGCGTGGCCTGTGACGTGAACCAGATGAGGCCGGCCACCAGAGCGCCGAGCGCGATCGCCGCCACCACGGCCCAGTGACGGTGTCCGCCGGACCGGAGGAGCACCTCCCTGCCGTTTCGGTGCGGCGCGGCCATGAAGTAGGCCAGGACGTGAGCGAAGACCACACCCGCCATGGCCACGCCGCCCAGCCAGAGCCGTGACCGTGTGTGCGAGCCAGCCCGCATGGACCGCAATGCTACCCCCGTGTCGGAACGCCATGCCGCCATGGTGGGAGCCACCCGCCGCGGCGGCTCAGCGGGCGCGGGCCGACACGCGGCCCGCCCCCATCTCCCTCGATAGGCTTCGCGCCGTCTCCCGGACCGCAGCGACCACGTCGGGGGCCGGGCCCTGCTCGAGGAGCCGCTCCACCGGCCCCGCCACGCCGATGGCCCCCACCGGAGCCCCCAGGTGGTTGAAGACCGCCGCCGCGACCTCGGCCTCCCCCACGATGGCCTCCTGATCCTCCACCGCCACGCCCTTTCGGGCCACCTGCTCCAGCTCCCGCACCAAGACCTGATGGTCCGTGATGGTCCTTCCGGTGAGCCGGGCCAGGTCCGCGTCGAGCAGCTCTCGCCTGCGATCCTCCTCCAGGTGGGCCGCGATGGCCTTGCCCAGCGCGCACGCGTGCCAGGGGATCGACGCCCCCACCTCCAGGATCTGCACCGAGTTGTCCGGCCGGAACACGTGGTGGACGATCAGCACCTTCGGCCCGTTCAGGACCCCCACCCGCACGGCCTCGGCCACCCTGGTGGCCAGCGATTCCGCCCACAACAGCGAGCGGGCGCGGAGCTCGTGGTTGTCGAGGAACGCGTTCCCGAGCTGGAGCATGGCAGGACCCAGGCGGTACTTGCCCGTCTCGCCGTCCCGCTCCACGAGCTGTTCGTCCTCCAGGGTCCGAAGGAGCCCGTACACGGTGCCCTTGGCCAGGCCGAGGCGCGCCCCGAGCTCGGTCACGCCAATGCGGGGCGTGGACCCCAGCTCCCTCAGGATGAGCGCGGCCCGCCTCACCGACTGGATCACGGATGCTCCGTCGCGCCGCGCCCGGCCGCCCGCTCAAGCGCGGAGAAGAACAGGGCGGTGGAGGTGGCGCCTGGATCCTGATGGCCCACGCTCCGGGGCCCGAGGTACGAGGCCCTCCCCTTGCGAGCCTGCATGGGGACGGTCGCCCGCATCCCGTCCTCGGCCGCCTCCCTGGCCCTGGCGGTGGAGGTCGCCAGGTCCTCGCCCGCCCGGAGGCCTCGCTCGAACGCCGCAATGGCCGGGGCGAAGGCGTCCACGATGGTCTTGTCTCCCTGGGACGCCGCCCCCAGATTCTGGATGGCTTCCAGCCCAGCGCGAAGGGCCATCAGCAGGTCCTCGGGGTCGAAGCGTCGCCGCTCCCCCAGCGCATTGCCCAGGCCCCGAAAAGCCGTTCCATACAGGGGGCCGGCCGCCCCGCCCACCGAGAACACGAGGGCAGTCCCGACGGCCTCGAGGATGGCCCCAGGTGGCTCGGCCTCCATGCCGCCAACCTTCTCCACCGCCGCGGCGAGCCCTCGGTCCATGTTGATGCCGTGGTCGGCGTCGCCGATCGCGGCGTCAAGCTGGGTCAGGTAGTCGCGCTGGTCCCGGATCCGGGCGGCCAGCTCCCGGACCCAGAGCAGCACGAACCCCGAGCCCAAGCGAGCCTTGCCGTCCGCTCCTGCCGCCCTCATCTCTCCCTCCGGTCCCCGATCCCTCATGTCCCGGGCCCACGTTCCCTTCGCGCAGGGGCCCCTGTCAAGGGAGACCGTGGGGGTCCCCCTGGACAGGCACCAGGTGCGAGCTTTGTTCGACGATGCCGAACGCCGGTCGGCATGCCCGATTTGACAAGTTCCACCGAACGATTTTTCCTTCCCTCGGGACAGGGCCATCCCGCGCTTCCTCGGCGGGAGGAAAGGGGGTGGGGCATGGCGTTCGCCGGGCCGGGCTGAGGGGGGTCCGGACTGCTTGGCCTACCGTCTGGAGAAGGGGGTGGTCATGGGTACGTTCGCAGTGCTTGCCCAGGTCACGGAGCCGGACAACGCGCGCCTGTTCTGGAGCGAGGTCGTGGGAACGGGCGTGCTGATCCTGCTGGGTGACGGCGTCGTCGCCGGCGTGCTGCTCGGCCGGTCCAAGGCCCAGAACTCGGGCTGGATCGTCATCACCTGGGCGTGGGCCATGGGCGTTCTGTTCGGCGTCTTGACGAGCGTGGCGGTGGGTGGCCTCGGCCACCTGAACCCGGCCGTGACGATCGGCTTTTGGGTGACAGACAGGCTCCCGGCAGGCTATGACTTCGGTCAGGTCGTGAGCCTCATCGGCGGCGAGTTCGTCGGGGCGTTCGCCGGCGCCACCCTCGTCTACCTGTCCTACCTGCCCCATTGGGCCGCGACGGAGGACAAGGGGTTGAAGCTGGCCGTCTTCTGCACGGGTCCGGCGATCCGCAACACCAGCGCGAACCTGATCACCGAGATCATCGGCACGGCGATGCTGGTCTTCGGCGTGTTCGGCATCTTTGTTGCGACGCCCTTTGCGGGGGCCCTGCCCGCTGGGTTCGGGATTCTCGTGGTCGCGCTGCTCGTGTTCGCCATCGGCATGTCGCTCGGGGGCCCCACCGGATACGCCATCAACCCCGCACGGGATCTCGGCCCGCGGATCATGCACTTCGTCCTGCCCATCGCGGGCAAGGGCCACTCCGACTGGAGCTACTCGTGGATCCCGGTCGTCGGGCCGATCATCGGCGGCATCCTGGGCGCCTGGTTGGGCCGGGCCGTGTTCCTGTAAGCGGCCGAACCGCCGCGGAAAGGAGCTCATGTGAAGAAGCTGATCAACAAGCCGGAGGACGTCGTCACCGAAGAGCTCCAGGGCATCGCCGCGGCACACCCCGATCTGGTGCGGGTGCACACCGGCCCGAACTACATCGTCCGGGCCGATGCGCCGGTCCAGGGCAAGGTGGCGCTGGTATCGGGAGGCGGCTCGGGCCACGAGCCCATGCACGGCGGCTTCGTCGGCGTGGGAATGCTCGATGCCGCGTGCCCGGGCGAGGTGTTCACCTCACCCACGCCGGACCAGATGTTGGAGGCGACGAAGGCCGTGAACGGCGGCGCCGGCGTCGTCCACATCGTCAAGAACTACACCGGCGACGTCATGAACTTCGACATGGCGGCCGAGATGGCCCGCGGAGAGGGAATCGAGATCGAGTCGGTCCTCGTGGACGACGACGTGGCCGTGCAGGACAGCCTGTACACGGCCGGCCGGCGCGGGGTGGGGACGACCGTCCTC
>DASWJF010000269.1:0-22022 GCA_036397275.1 Actinomycetota bacterium | reverse complement strand
ATAGCCTAAGCGACGCCCTCGTAATTACGGAGTTGTGATGGCCGAGCAGGGATATCGCGTCCCCGAGGTGTGCCGGATCGTCGGCATCAGCTACCGACAGCTCGACTACTGGACGAGGACGGGTCTCGTCCGGCCCTCGGTTCGGGACGCCAAGGGGTCGGGCACGCAGCGCCTGTACTCGTTCCAGGATCTGGCGCTGCTCAAGATCATCAAGAAGCTCCTCGACACGGGCGTCAGCCTCCAGCAGGTCCGCAAGGCCGTGGTCACCCTGCGAGCGCTGAAGGCGCCCGAGGTCGGCACGACCATCGTGTCCGACGGTTCGCGGATCTATGCGGTGGAGTCCCCGGAGGCGGTGGTGGATCTGCTCGCCAGGGGCCAGGGCGTCTTCGCGCTCGCCATCGACAAGGTATGGACCGATCTCGAGGGAAGCCTGGCGAAAGGCGCCAAGCGCAAGGGCCGCGAGATCGCTCGGGCCGGGGGCGAGTGAGCGCCGGAGCAGCGGCCGAAACCTCGGCCCTGAAGAGCGACACGGTCAGCTTCGCGCATGCCAGCGAGCGGCAGTTCGGCCGGCTCCTGGACTTCTATCAGATCGAGTGGGAGTACGAGCCCCGGTCCTTCGACCTCGAGCGCGACAGCGACGGCAACGTGACCCAGCGGTTCACGCCGGACTTCTACCTGCCCCAGTACGACCTGTACATCGAGATCACCACGCTGAACCAGAAGCTCGTGACGAAGAAGAACCGGAAGATCCGAAAGCTTCGGGAGCTGCATCCCGGGATCAACTGCAAGATCTTCTACCAGCGGGACTACCTGTCGTTGGTCACCAAGTACGGGCTGGAGGATGTGACCGGCTAGACTGAGCGCGAGCCATGAGGTTCGCTCCGCACACGGACGACGACGTCCGGGAGATGCTGGCCCGGTGCGGGCTCGACTCCCTGGACCAGCTGTTCGACCAGATCCCCCCGTCGGTCCGGCTCGATCGGCCCCTGGATCTGCCCGACGGCGTCTCCGAGATGGAGATCCTGGACGACATGCGGCGCCTCTCGGCCCTCGACCGGAGCGCGGACGACCTCGTCTGCTTCGCGGGCGCGGGCGCATACGACCACTACGTGCCGTCCGTCGTGTGGGCCCTGGCGGGCCGCTCCGAGTTCTACACGTCCTACACGCCGTACCAGCCGGAGCTCTCGCAAGGCGTCCTCCAGGCCCTGTTCGAGTACCAGTCGATGATCTGCGAGCTGACCGGCCTGGAGGTGTCGAACGCCTCCCTGTACGACGGGGCGACGGCCCTGGGGGAGGCGGTGAACCTGGCTCGCTCGGCGCCGGGCCGGGACCGGGTGCTGGTCTCGAGCGCCGTGGATCCCCGGTACGTGGATACCCTGCGGACGTACGGCAGGGGAGCGGGGTACGAGCCGGAGGTCTTCGCGGCGGAGGACGGGCGCGGGGGGCGTCCCGAGGTCGGGCCCGACGTCGCCGCCGTCGTGGTCCAGCACCCCAACCGGTTCGGGATCCTGGAGCCCGCTCGCGAGCTGTTCGGGGCGGCGCACGCCGGGGGGGCTCGGGCCATCCAGGTGTTCGACCCGCTCTCGCTGGGGATCCTCGCGCCGCCCGGCGAGCTCCGCGCCGACATCGCGGTGGCCGAGGGCCAGGTCCTGGGGAACCACCTGAGCTTCGGCGGCCCGTACCTCGGGATCATCGCCACCCGGCTGGACGACGTGCGGCGGTTGCCGGGACGCATCGTGGGGGAGACGGTCGACGTGGACGGCAAGGTCGGCTTCGTGCTGACGCTCCAGGCGCGGGAACAGCACATCCGCCGGGAGCGGGCCACCTCCAACATCTGCACGAACCAGACGCTCATGGCGATCGCGGCGACGGTGTACCTGTCGTGGCTGGGCCCACAGGGGCTGGCCGAGCTGGGCCGGCAGTGCGCGGCGAAGGCGAGCTACGCGGCCGGGCGCCTGACCGAGATCCCCGGGGTGGACCTCCTGTTCCCGGGGGCGCCGTTCTTCAAGGAGTTCGCGCTTCGACTGCCCGGGCCGGCCGAAGAGGTTCGAGACGCGCTGATCCAGCGGGGGTTCCTGGCGGGCGTGCCGCTCCCCGACGCCGACGGCCGGGGCCTCCTCGTCGCGGTGACCGAGCGCAGGACGAAGGCCCAGATCGACGCGCTGGCCGGCGCGATGCGGGCGGTGCTGGCGTGAGCGGCGCCCCGGTACGAACGCAGGGCCCGCCCACCGGGCGGGGGACGATCATGGACCTGTCCCACCCCGGCCGGCGCGCGTACAGCCACCCGGCGCTCGACGTCCCGGCCGCGGAGCTGCCGGACGAACTGGTCCGGCGCGATCCGCCCGGGCTTCCGGAGGTGGCCGAGCGCGACATCGTGTCCCATTACACCCGCCTGGCGCAGATGAACTACGGCGTCGATACGGGGGTGTACCCGCTCGGGTCGTGCTCCATGAAGTACAACCCGAAGGTTGCGGAGGCCGTGGCCGCGCTGCCCGGGTTCCAGCGGGCGCATCCGCACCAGCCCGACCACACCGTGCAGGGAGCCCTCGAGCTGCTGTGGCGCCTGGAGCGGGCGCTCTGCGAGATCACCGGGATGGCCCGTGCGACGCTCCAGCCCCCTGCCGGCGCGTGCGGCGAGCTCACCGGCCTTCTGATCATGCGGGCCCACCACGTGAAGCAGGGGAGCCCCCGGAAGCGGATCGCCATCCCGGACTCCTCCCATGGCACGAACCCGGCCAGCGTCCGCCTGGCAGGGTACGAGGCCCTGCACATCCCATCGGACTCCCGGGGGTTGGTGGACGTGTCCGCGCTGGAGAAGCTGGTGGACGAGGACGTGGCCGGCCTCATGCTGACCAATCCCAACACGCTCGGCCTGTTCGAGGAGGAGATCGAGAAGATCACGAGCGTGGTGCACGGCGTCGGCGGCCTCGTGTACTACGACGGCGCGAACCTGAACGCCATCCTCGGCAGGTGCCGTCCCGGCAACATGGGATTCGACATCGTCCACATCAACACGCACAAGACGTTCGCCACGCCCCACGGAGGGGGAGGCCCCGGCGCGGGACCGGTCGGCGTCACCGAGGACCTCGTGCCCTACCTGCCGGTGCCCTCCGTGGAGCGGGACGAGATGACCGGCGCGTTCCACCTCTCCGCCGACCGCCCCCACTCGATCGGCCGGATGCACGGCTTCCATGGGAACTTCGGGGTCCTGGTCCGGGCCTACGCCTACGTGTTCCTCCACGGGGGAGAGGGCCTCCGGGCGGTCGGCGAGCGGGCCGTGCTGAACGCGAACTACCTGGCGGAGCTGGTCAAGGGAACCTTCCCCCTGGCGTACCCGGGACGTCCGATGCACGAGTTCGTGGCCACGGCCAAGGCGCTCAAGGAGGAGACCGGCATCCGGGCCATGGACGTCGCCAAGCGACTCATCGACCTCGGCTACCATCCGTCGACGGTGTACTTCCCGCTCGTGGTGGAGGAGGCCATGATGGTCGAACCCACCGAGACCGAGACCATGGAGACCCTGGACGGATTGGCCGCGGCGATGCTCCAGGCCGCCGAAGAGGCGAGGACCGAACCCGACCTCCTCCACCGGGCCCCCGTCACGGCTCCCGTGCGCCGCCTCGACGAGGCCCGGGCCGCTCGCCACCTGAGGCTCCGCTGGTAGCGGCGCCTCCTCCCGTCCCCCGGACGGGGGACTAGTCATTTCCGACCACCGGCCACTCAACCCTCGCCGCCCCGGGGCCCATACCTGCCCACGGAACCCGGGTCGGGAGGCTCGACGTGGACGGACGGGTCGTACGGCAAGGGGTGGCGGGAGCGTTGGCCGTCCTGCTCATGGCGGGATGGTTCGTGGCGGCCTTCGCACCCGAGCGCGCCCGGGCGGGCAGGACCACCCGCCGGGAGCACATGCCGGCCCTCACCAACCAGGAGCGCGAGGAGCGCGACAAGGCCGAGCTCAGGCTGGTTGATCGGCTCTCCCGCTACGCCAGGCGCCACAGCCTGGCCATGGCGGACGAGGGCTACCTGTTCCACTCGGACGAGAGCGAGCTGATCAGGGTGCTCGGTCGCTACGACTGGTCGATCGGGGGCGAGAACGTCGGCGTCGGGTCGACGGTGGACAGCCTTCAGGACGCCTTCATGCGCAGCAAGCCGCACCGGGAGAACATCCTGCGGACCGCCTTCGACCACATGGCGATCGGCATGGTCCGGGTCGACGGCCATCTCTGGGTGACGGTCATCTTCTACGGCTGAGCTGTCGGCGGGGGAGTGGCCCCTCCCCGATCGAGGCGAACGGCCTGCTGGACGGGTTCATGCGAAGCGTCTGGACCGCATGAACGCATCTTCAGAGCCAGCCGCTACCGGATCGTGACCGGGGTGCCGAGGGGCAGGATTCGCACCAGGGCCCGGATGTCGGCGTTTCGCATGCGGATGCACCCGTGGCTCGCGCGCCGCCCGATCGACGAGGGGTCGTTCGTCCCGTGGATGCCGACGATGCCGCCTCCGTCCCAGTCCCGGATCACGTCCGAATAGCCTGAAAGCCCGAAGGCGAAGGCGCCGTAGACCGAGCCGCGCTCCGGGGGCCGAAGCAGGGAGTTCAGGAAGAAGCTGCCCCGCGGAGTGGGGGTGTCCTTCGTCCCCACCCCGATTGCGTAGGTGGCGACCCTCCGGCACAGCCGGTAGACCTCCAGACGGAGCCGGGAGAGGTCGATCCGCAGGCGGTAGTCGCTCCGTTGGAACCTCAGGTCATCGCCCACGATCCAGCCCGTCGAATCGTTCGGGCGGATCGGCAGGAGGGCCTTGTACCACACGTCCCCCCGGGCGTAGGTCTCGTCGAGGAGGGGGAACACCTGGGTGGCGCCCTGGGCGTTCACGCGAGGGAACCGGGCGACCACCCTCGCGGAGCGAGCCGGGCGCCTCAGCGCCGGGACGGACCGGCCCCGGATCTGGCCGATCAGCGTGTACCGCGCGCACGCGCGCTGCCGGCGGAGCGCCGGGCTCGCCGGAGGGGCGGGCAGCACAGCCGTCATCGTGCAGTCGGCCAGGAACAGGACCAGCGCGATGGAGGCTGCCACCCGGCGCATGCTGGTCAGCCGGTGAACGGCGGGGGGCTGACCACGACGGAAGCAAGCACTGTGGGCGGTCCCTCTTCCTCTCCCCGCTGCCCGGGCGCCTCGCAACCGTTGTTCCAGATAGCCCGGCCTTCGGCGTCCCAGTTCAGGGAGAAGGTCTGCCCCCGGTACTCGAAGGGGGGGATGATATCCCTCTCGTGGGGAGGTGGCCGTGATAGACGCCGTTGACGGACGGCGCGATCTGCACGAACGGGTTCGACCTTGAGCCGGTTGCGTGACAGATCCTGACGTGGTCCTGCTGCGCTCTTGCAGCGACGCCGATCACCGCGATGCCGATGAAGATCAGCCCTACCACGAACGTCCTCATCCTGCCGTTCCTCCTGGGGTTCGCTTCGACCGATCAGGACGAGCGAGAAGGGGATCACGCCCGAGAGGTGGACGGTGGGACCTGCCCCCGGCGATGCCGAACAGAGCGGTGAGATCTGAGGGTGCGTTTCGCCCCCCAACCCCTTGCATCCCCTCTCATACCCGGGCCTCCCGCGCTGCTCCGGAGTCTTCGTAGGTCGGATCGGGGACAGGGCGTCCCCTTCCTGGCCATGGTCCGCGGGGCCTCTTCCTACTCCATCGGCCGATGGCCCCAGATGTTGGTCCGCCCTTCGCACTAGTCCGCTTGTACAACGGCGGCCGGAGCCTAGGGTTGCGTGCCTGGGCACCGCAAGGCAGGGCCGTGCCGGGGTCAGCCGCCGGCGGACCGGATGGCCGAGCCCACGACCTCGTCGGAGGGTGCCTCGCTGGTCGTCTCGGCGATCCACACGTACCGGACCGTCCCGTCCCGGGAGATCCCCATGACGCCCCTCTTGGTGGTCAGCCTGACGTTCAGGGGAAGGACGTCCTCGTACAGCCCCACGTAGGCCCGGCTCACCTCGTGGTCGTAGTCGGCAAGGATGGGCACGCCGAAGTCGTTCTCCCGGTCCCAGGCCGCGATGAGCTGGGGGTAGTGACCGGTGACACCCCATACGGTGACGCCTCGGCCGGAGTACCGGTCAACGTCGTGCGCATCGGCGCCGGCTTCCTTGCCGTACAGCTCGAAGTCCGGCGCCTTCTGGCCGACCTTCACTCCCATGACCGCCTACCCGTCGAACAGGGGTCCGATGGTCGTGGCTGGGGCGCCGGCAGCGCGGTCCTGGGCAAAGGGACATAATGTCCATTATCGGCGATCGGGCCAGCCGGGAACGGGATCCCGGCCCAGGCGCAACCGGAGCCCCCACACGGCCACCAGCCACACCGCCTCGAGCACGATCCGGCGGGAGATCTTGGAGCGGCCGTGCTCGCGCTCGCGGAACGTGATGGGGACCTCGCCGACGGCGAACCCGGCGTGCCAGGCCCGAAGGACAAGCTCGATCTGGAAGCCGTAGCCGTCGGACCGGATGGCCTGGGGAACGACGGCGGCGATGACGTCGCTTCGGAACACCCGGAACCCGCTGGTGGCGTCGTGGACGGGGATGGCCAGGAGGGCCCTCGCGTACAGGTTCCCCGCCCTGGACAGGGCCCGACGGCCCCGACTCCAGTTCGTCACGGATCCGCCCGGGACATACCGGCTGCCGATGGTGAGGTGGTGTTGCCGCGCCCCCTCCAGCAGCCTGGGCAGCTCGTCGGGCCGGTGGGAGAGGTCAGAGTCCATCTCCACCACCAGGTCGAAGCCCTCCTCGAGGCCCGTCCGGAACCCGGCCAGGTACGCGCTGGCCAGCCCGGCCTTCCCCGGCCGCTCCACCAGGCGAACCCGGGGCTCGGAATCGGCGATGGCCCGGACCGCCGCCGCCGTGCCGTCGGGCGAGGCGTCGTCCACCACCAACACGTCGACGCCCTCGGGCAGGGCCAGCAGCCCCCGCACCACCGTCTCGATGGTGTGCCGTTCGTTGTAGGTGGGGAGGACCACCAGGACCCGGGGCCGGTCCGGCAGCGGCCCCGGCGTTCGGGCCGGGGACCGCCTCCCCCGCGGCACCAGCAGCCACCCAAGGGCGAGCACCACGGCCGACCAGGGGACCCAATCCCCGAACCGCGTGTACAGGGTCCGCCGGGTCGAGATTCGGATGTCGCGGCGGAGGATGGCCGGCTCGAACAGCCCCGTCCGAGCGACCACCCGCCCCTCCGGGTCCACGAACGCGCTGATCCCCGACACCGCGGCGTGCACGACCCACCGCCCGTTCTCCACCGCCCGCAGCCGGCTCATCGCCAGGTGCTGTTGCGAGGCCGCGGTGAAGCCGTAGGACGCGTTGTTCGTGGTGACCACCAGGAACCCCGCGCCGTCCGCCACGAGCTCGCGGTCGATCGACGGGAAGCTGTTCTCGAAGCAGATCACGTTGCCGAAGGTCACGTCGTCGAACGAGAGCGTGTGGACCCGGTCCCCCGGCGTGATGTCGTAGGGGATCTGCTCCAGCGCGGAGATCCAGTCGAGGGCCTCCCGGAACGGGACGTACTCGCCGAACGGCACGAGGTGGACCTTCCGGTACTCGCCGACGATCCGCCCGTCGCCGTCGAACAGGAGCCCCTCGTTGTAGTAGCGCTCGTCGGAGGTCCGCACCACCGCTCCGGCCAGGGTGGGTGCCCCCACGACGCTGATCGCGTCCTTCACTCGGAGGCGGAAGTCGGGGAGGTTCGCCCCCGGGTCGAGCGAGCTCTCGCCCCACACCGCCAGGTCCGGCGGGTCCCCCGCCAGTCGCTCGTGGAGGGCGATGTTCATCTCCGCCACCCTCCGGTCCTCCGCCAGGGGGTCGAGTCCCCGGGCCTCCCGCACGTCGACCTGGATGGCCGCCACGTCGAGGCTCGGCCCGTCCGGCCGCGGGACCGGGATGAGGGCCGGCCCGAGCACCAGCCCGAGCGACGCGGCCACCAGTGCCGCCGCGGAGGCCGGCCGGGTCCGGGCTCGCTCCGCCGCCACCACCAGGAGCCCGGCCACCAGGAGCACGACGAAGGAGAGGCCCAACACCCCCGCCACCGACGCCAGGGGAAGGAGGAACGGATTGCCGGTCTGGGTCGAGCCCAGCTGTCCCCAGGTGAACCCGCCGACCGGCCACATCCCGTGGATCCATTCCAGGATCGTCCACAGGGCGGCCAGGACCACCATGGACCGGACCGGCCGCTCCCCTCGCCACAGCATCGGCGCCAGGAATCCGAACGCGCCCGCGTAGGCGGCCAGCACGACGGTCAGGGCGCCCCAGGCGAGCTCACCGAACAGCAGGATCCAGTACAGGACCGCCCCGAAGTACGCCAGGCCGAAGACGAAGCCGAGCAGCAAGCCCCGCCGGGAGCCGCCCTCACGGACCAGCAACAGGAGTGGCGCCGGCGCGAGGAAGGCGACCGGACCGAGGTCCGCGGGCGGAAGCGACAGGGAGAGCAGGAGCCCGGAGAGGGCGGCGATGCAAACGGCGAACCCGAGGCGCGGCCGGGGCGGGTTCAGGCGCAGTCTCGGCAGAGCATCTTGGCCTTGTCCTTCAACTGGCTGCGGTGCTTCACCAGGTAGCACTTCTTGCAAATGAACTCGGTGGGCTGCGGCGGCACCACCTTCACCGCCAGCGGCTCCAGGCGTTCCTCGCGGGTCATGCTGAGGACGGAGTCGTCCTCTTCCTCCTCCTCCTCCCGGGCCTCCTTCTTCACCAAGAGGTCCTCGATGGACTCAACGTCCTCCCCATCCCCCGCCGCCGCAGCGGCGGGTACCGGGGCCTCCTCGCCCAGGTCCTCGGGCTCCTCGGAGTCCTTGTCAAGCTCGTCTTCTTCGGCGTTCTCTTCGATGTCTTCCATGGATCCCTCTTCCAGCCGGGGGATTGTACTGCCGCCCTGCAGCGCGGCAAGGCTCTTCCGCGGGCTAAACGCGGAAGGCGCCACGCTTGTTCCCGGGGTTTCGGAGAGGGACAGAAAAGAAAAAGGACCCAAGAGACCTTTGGGGCCGCGGCGCCGGGGCGCCGCGTTCTCTACTCAGCCTCTTGGGTCCTCGCTCGCCCCCGCCGAGGCGGCGGCGCGTCGGTACTGTAGGTTCGCCGGCCGACAGGTGTCAAACGTGCTGGCCGCCAGGGGTTCGGCCGGCGGTCAGGCCGCGTACACATCGCGCCCGAGCGACACCGTG
This sequence comes from Actinomycetota bacterium, assembly GCA_036397275.1. Classification (GTDB taxonomy): domain Bacteria; phylum Actinomycetota; class UBA4738; order UBA4738; family HRBIN12; genus AC-69. Next base: position 12,833 of record DASWJF010000269.1, on the reverse strand, counting down.
AGGACCGGCCGGGCCCCCGCAACCGACTCCACGGCCACCGGGTCGACGTCGTACGCGGCGAAGTCGGCGTGCGTCCCGGGCGCCAGGCTCCCCTTCTTGTCCTCCTGGTGGGCCAGGCGGGCGCTCCCCACCGTGTAGGCGCGGATCGCTTCGTCCCGGAGCAGGCGCTGGGCGGGGTCGTGATGCGCTTCGAAGGCGGCGATGCCGGCCATGGGGTCGATCGTCGTGATGGGCGAGTCGGACCCGGCGCCCATCTCCATCCCTCGCTGGACCAGGCTGCGGAACGGGTTCATCCGTTCGGCTCGCTCCCAGCCCAGGCCCTGTTCGTACAGCCCGCCCGGACTCCCCCACTCCGCGTCGAAGGTCGGCTGCACCGAGATGGCCAACCCGAGGGCCGCGGCCCGCTCCACCAGCGACGGCGCCGCCATCTCGAAGTGCTCGATGCGGTGGCGGCGGGCCCGGAAGTGCCGTCGCTCCCGGCTGTCCAGGCTCTGGTACACGCGCTCCCAGGTCCGCACGACCTGGTCGATGGCGGCGTCGCCGATGGCGTGGACCCCCACCTGGAGTCCGGCCAGGTGCGCGTCATGGAAGAACTCGGCGAGCGCGTCGTCCTCGAAGTAGCCCACCCCGCTCCCCTGTTCGTCCCGGAACGGCTCCGACACCCACGCGGTGCGGGCGCCCACGGACCCATCCACCGGGAGGTCACCGCCGATCCGCCGGATCCCGAGGTCCATGACTCGCCCCACGTCGGTCGTGGCGACGTACGTGACGACGTCGAGGGGCAGCCGGGCCCGGTGCTCGAGCAGGATCTCGAGGTCGCGCATCCCCCGCTCCTGCGGCATGGACATCTCGTGGATGCACGTCACCCCGTGGGACACGGCCAGGCTGGCCGCTTCGAGCTGGAGCTCCTCGATGTCGTGGTCGGTCAGGTGCTGCTGGAACCAGTGGCGGAGACGGGCGTTCGCCTCACGCCTCAGCCTGCCCGTGGGCCGGCCCTCAGCCCCCCTCTCCACGCCGTCCTCGCCGATGACGCCCGAATCATCCAGGGCACGCGTGTTGGCCAGCGTGAGGTGCCCGTCCACCCGGACCACGGCGAGCGGGTGGTCGGTTACCGCGTCGAGGTCGGCGATGCTCGGAGGCTCGCGGCGGTCCCACTTCGACTCGTCGTACCCGTGGACCAGGATGGGGCCGTCGCGGTCCTGGGCCACCTTCCGGAGGGTCTCGACGAGCTCAAAGGCGGATTGGGCCCGCGCTACCTCCGGGGCCTGGTGGTGGATCCCGGTGCCGGTGATGTGGACGTGAGCGTCGATGAGGCCGGGGATGATCGTTGCGCCGGGGAGCTCGACGATCCGGTCGGCCTCGGGCGGCTCACCCGAGCCCACCCGCTGCACGTGGCGTCCGTCGATGAGGATCCACTCCCCCCTCGGCGGGTACGACAGGGTGTGCACGAGTGACGCCCGATAGAGGGTGCGCATCGGCGCGCCGATGATAGCGCGGGCCTACGAGCGAGACCTTGCCGCGGGCCACGGCGGCGACGATGTCCTCCGGCCGGTCGATCAGCCTGGTCTTCTCCCCTGCGAGCAAGAGGCCGGCGTCCTGGAGCGAAGCGCAGAGCTGTCGGAGGGCGGCCGCCCCGGCACCGCGGTCTGGGGCGAACACCCAGAAGTCGTCCACCCACCGAAGGTGCCGGGCCCCCACGGCGCGAAGGGCGTCGTCGGCCGGGGCGAGCACCGCGTTGGCGAGCACCGCGGACGGGTCCGGCCCGATGGGCAGGCCGGGGACGCCGGCCAGGGTCATGGCCTCAAGGACGGCGACCACGTCGCGGACGTCGCTCTCCTTACAGCCCAGCCGAACGAGCGTCTCTCCGACGAGCTCCGGCCCGATGGACGGATAGCACCTGTGGACGTCGGCCACGAGCAACGTCCCCGCGGCTGCGGACAGTCGGCGGGCCGCCATGAGGAACCGGGCCCTTGCGCGCCGCCAGGGCTGGAAGCGGAGGAACGGCGGGCCGGGGCCGGCCAGGGCCACCCGATTGGCCACGACCTCGTCGCCGAGAGCACCCTCGACGCGGGGCGCGACCCGAGCCACCACGGCCGCGTACGCGCTCGTCGTGGCGGCATCGAGGACCGAGAGCCACCGGACGCCGCCCGGTTTCGGCGCCGGGACGAGACTTGCCGTGGCGGCGACGCGGCGAGCGAGCATCCTCTCCTCTCCCCCGGCCCGGGAGAGGATGGGCCGCGTCTTCGGACGGACGGTTTGTACCCGGAGCGGGCCGCTTCCCGCAATCGGCCGGCCGGGGATGATGCCGCTCCCCCGGCCGGGGCGTGCGTATCATGCGAAGGTGCCCGACGAGCGGGACCTCGAGATCATCGCGGCTCTCCAGGAGGACGCCAGGGCGACCTATGCGGACGTGGGCCGCTTGGTGGGACTGTCCCCCTCCTCGGTCCACGACCGGGTCCGGAAGCTGGAGCAGACTGGGGTCATCCGGGGCTACCGGGCCGTGGTGGACCCGGAGGCCGTTGGGCTCTTCGTCACGGCCCTGGTGGCCGTGACGCCGTTCGACCCCACCCAGGCCGACGACCTCCCCCAGCGGGTCGAGGACTTCCCGGAGGTCGAGGACTGCTTCAGCGTGGCCGGCGAGGCCAACTACATCCTGAAGGTCCGGACCCGAACCACCGGGCACCTCGAGGAGCTGATCCGCCGGCTCCGGGAGAAGGGGCAGGTCCAGACCCGGACCACGGTGGTGCTTTCCACGCCGTTCGAGGGCCGCCCCCTCACGCCCTAGGCGCCTCGCCGAGCCCGAGCGAAGCCTCCTGCCCGGGAACCGTTCCTTCCATTCGGGGCCCCTCAGCGCGTACACTTGTGCAAAAGTTCAGTAGCCCGGCCCCTCACCCTCGGAGGTCGCACCCCATGGATCAGTACCGGCGGTACTGGCGCTGGCTGAAGCGCTCGATCATCTTCCTGATCGTCTACGTCGTGGTCGGCTTCTTGTTCCTGGGGGTCTCTCCCGGGGACGCGCTGCTCCACCCCGGCCAGACGCTCGGGACGTACCGCGGGTTGGTGGTCTCCCTGCTGTTCATCTCCATGTTCATGGTCGTGCAGTTCGGGGCGATGTTCTGGTTCCTGATGCGAGGCACCTACTACACGATCTACCCGAACGAGTACGACAAGTCCTTCGACGACGTCCGAGGCCAGCCCGCCGCGGTCCAGTCCTCCAAGGAGGTCCTGCGGCTGTTCCAGGGGTTCAAGGACTTCAAGCAGATGGGCGGCTACCCGCCCCACGGCATCCTGTTCGAGGGTCCGCCCGGCACCGGAAAGACGCTCACGGCCAAGGCCATCGCCGGCGCCTCCAGCGTGCCGATCCTGATCGCCGACGGCAGCAGGTTCCAGAACATGTTCTTCGGGATCGGCAACATGAAGGTCCGCCGGATGTTCTCGCGAGGCCGGGCCATGTCCGACAAGTACGGCGGCTGCGTGCTGTTCATCGACGAGCTCGACGCGCTCGGCGGGACCCGGGGCGCGATCTCCGAGCGGTCCACCGAGTACCGGGATCCGTCCGGGATGCACAAGGTCATCGCCGGTATGGGCATGGGCGGCGCCGGCATGGGCATCGTGAACGAGCTGCTGGTCAACATGGACGGGTTCGTGGCTCCCCGGGGACTGTGGCGGCACATCCGGCGGATGATGAGGCTCGGCCGGCCGAAGGTGCCCTTCTACAACATGCTGATCATCGGGGCGACGAACCGGGCCGCGTCGCTCGACCCGGCGCTTCTTCGACCGGGAAGGTTCGACCGCAGGATCCACGTCGGGCTGCCCGATGCCGATGGACGGGCGGACATCGCTCAGTACTACCTGGCTCGGGTTCGCCACGAGCCGATCGACGTGAACAAGCTCGCCCGGATGACCGTGGCCTACTCGCCGGCCATGATCCAGAACGTCGTGAACGAGGCCTTGATCTTCGCCCTCCAGGACGGGCGCGACGCGCTTCGGTGGGACGACCTGTGGCAGGCCAAGCTCACCGAGGAGATCGGCCTGAAGCAGCCGGTCAAGTACACGCCGCGCGAGAAGGAGATGGTGGCCACCCACGAGGCGGCGCACGCCGTGGCCTCCTACTCGCTGGAGCGCGGCGAGCTCCAGATCCAGGTCATCTCGATCCAGAAGCGCGAGTCGGCGCTGGGCCTGGTCTCCACCCAGGAGATCGAGGAGATGTTCCTGCGAACGCAGAAGCAGCTCCTCGCCAGGATCCAGGTCTCGCTGGCGGGCCTCGTGGCCGAGGAGATCTTCTTCGGGCAATCCACGTCCGGTCCCTCATCCGACCTGGTGAACGCGACGCGGACGGGGGCCGCCTACGTGGGCCTGTTCGGGATGGGCAAGAGCCTGGTGTCCGTGGGCGCCATGGCCCCGACGGCGCTCGACGGCGATCCCATCCGCGCGGTGCTCTCCGACGGCGAGCGCCGCAAGGAGATCGATGCGATCCTCGACGACTGCCGGAACCGGGTCCGGGCCCTCCTGCTCCAGAAGCGCCACGTGGTGGAGGGCATCCGCGACGCCCTCCTGGAGCGCGAGGAGCTGATCGGCGACGAGATCGAGGCCCTGATGGCCGAGCTCGGCGAGCGGGAGCCCCTGGAGGGGTTGCCCGTGGGCGTCCTGACCGGCAACGGCCAGGAGCGGGAGCGGATCGCCATCGGGCCCGGGAGCGGCCAGGGCGGCGGACTCGCACAACCACCCGGGCCGTCCGGCAACGGGCCGGCCGGAGACCCCCCGCCCCGTCCGGACGTCCCGTAGCGCGGAACAGCCGGCCGGGCCCGACGGTTATGCTGGTTCGGCCGTGCGCCTGTACAACACGCTGGCCCGCCGCGTCGAGGAGGTCGTCCCGGTGGACGACCGGAACATCCACATGTACTCGTGCGGTCCCACCGTGTACCGGTATGTCCACATCGGGAACCTGCGCACGTTCCTGCTGTCGGACCTGGTCCGGCGGGCCCTGGAGTTCGAGGGCTACCACGTCACCCAGGTCATGAACATCACCGACGTCGGGCACATGACCGACGAGATGACCGACACGGGCCGGGACAAGATGGACCTGGCCGTCGCCGACGAGGGTCTCTCACCGAAGGAGATCGCCGAGAAGTACACGAAGGCGTTCCTCGACGACACCAAGGCCATCGGCATCAAGCGCGCCAACGTGTACCCGAAGGCGACCGAGCACATCCCGGAGATGCTCGAGCTGACCGAGCGCCTGGTGGAGAACGGCCACGCCTACGAGGCCGGCGGCACCATCTACTACGACGTCCGTTCGTTCCCCGAGTACGGCAAGCTCTCCGGGAACACGCTGGACAAGCTGCGGGCCGGGCACCGGCAGGAGCTGGAGGTCGACCCGAACAAGCGCCACCCCGAGGACTTCGCGCTGTGGAAGAAGGCCGGGCCGAACCGCCTGATGAAGTGGGACAGCCGGTGGGGCGAAGGGTTCCCCGGATGGCACATCGAATGCTCGGCCATGTCGATGAAGTACCTGGGCGAGCGGTTCGACATCCACACCGGCGGCGTCGACCTGATCTTCCCCCACCACGAGGACGAGATCGCCCAGTCCGAGGGGGCCGTGGGGCACCCAGTGATCTCGACCTGGGCCCACGGCGGGTTCCTCCGCCTGAAGGAACAGAAGATGGCCAAGTCCTCGGGCAACATCATCCGGATCGGGGACCTCGCAGCGCTCCGGATCGATGCCCTCTCCTACCGGTACCTCACCTTCGAGACGCGGTACCGGAGGGAGATGGACTTCGCCGAGGAGGCGCTCCGCGCGGCCGACACGGCGGTGAAGCGGCTCCGCCAGCGGATGGTCGAGTGGGGCGGCCCCGCCCAGAGCCCGGGCCAAGAGGCGAAGACCTACGACGAGCGGTTCCGGGAGGCCGTGGCCGACGACCTGGACATGCCGCGGGCCCTGGTGATCCTGAACGAGCTCGTGTCGTCCCGGAATGTCCCCGACGAGGAGAAGTACGCGCTGGTCTCGTCGTGGGACCAGGTCCTCGGCTTCGACGTGGAACGGGATGCGCGCGAGGGGTGGCAGCCCAGCGACGAGGTCAAGGCGCTCGTCGAGCAGCGCGACGCGGCCCGGGCGGGCAAGGACTTCGCCGCCGCCGACGCCGTCCGCGACCGGCTCCAGGAGATGGGCCTCGAGGTCATGGACACCCCGGACGGCACGAAGGTCCGCCCCAGGATCTAGCCCGTCGGCTACCGGACGACCTGCGGGTCGCGGGGCGCCTCGTTCAGGCGGACCGAGCCGTCGCCGGTGACGGCCACGATGTCCTCGATCCTGACGCCGAACCGGCCGGGGAGGTAGACCCCCGGCTCGATCGAGAACGTCATGCCGGTCTCGAGGGGCGCTGCGTTGCCCTCGACGATGTACGGGGGCTCGTGGACCTCGAGCCCGATGCCGTGGCCGGTCCGGTGGAAGAAGGACTCGCCGTAGCCCGCGTCCCCGATCACTGCGCGGGCGGCGCGGTCCACGTCCTGAGCCGGAACTCCCGGCCGGATGGCCTCGAAGGCGGCCTGCTGGGCCCGGCGAACCACCTCGTAGACGTCGGGGAACCCGGCGGGTGGCTCCCCCACCGCGACCGTGCGGGTGATGTCCGAGCAGTAGCCGTCGAGACGGCCCCCGAAATCCAGGACGACGGCGTCCCCCGGGGCCATGGCTCGCTCCCCCGCCTCGTGGTGGGGCGAGGCGCCGTTCGGGCCCGACCCCACGATGGTGAAGTCCACGGTCTGGTGGCCGTGGCGGCGGAGGGCATCGGCGAGGTCCGCCGCCACGTCGGTTTCGCGGCGACCGGCGAACGGGACGTCGAGGATGTCGGCGAAGGCCGCATCGGCGACCCGGGCCACCCGGGCCAGGGCGGCGAGCTCTTCGTCGTCCTTCACCGCCCGGAGCGGCGGGAGGGCGCGGCCCGCGGGGACGAGGGCGAGGTCGCTCGCCGCCTCCCGCAATCCCAGGACGTGCGAGGCCCACGCCTGGTCGGCGATGGCGAACCGGCCCGCGCCGACCAGCTTGGCGGCGGTTGCGTACGGGTCCTCGCCGTCGGCCCAGCCCACGATCTCGATCAGGTCCGCAGCGGGCGAAGCCAGTGCCTCGGGGCGCTCCAGGAGCGGGACAAGCATCACGGAGTCCCGCCCCGGGGCCACCACGAGCAACGTGAGCCGCTCGAGCGGCGGGGGGGCGTGGCCGGCCAGGTAGGCGAGGTCCGGCCCCGGGGTGACGAGGAGGCCGTCCAGGCCGGCCTCCTCGACGAACCGCGCGGCGCGCTCCAGCCGTTCGGCGTGACGCCTCGGATGGGATCCGGCGCTCACAGCTTCATCAGAACGGCCTGGGGCACCACCTCGAAGGTGGCCGGGGTGAGCCCCAGCACCTCCCCGTCGGCCTCGATGGGGAGCGGCCGGTCCGCCTCGACGTGGAGGGCCCGCTTCACCCGGAGCTCCGCGATGCGGTCGTGGGGGACGTGCTCGCCCCGGTAGACCTTCGGCAGGAAGGTGAAGGCGTCCGACTTCGGGCCCTTGAAGATCAGGACGTCGAGGACGCCGTCGCCGGGGTACGAGCGGGGCGAGATCTTCATGCCCCCGCCGTAGTACTGGCAGTTGCCGACGATCACCATGACGCCGGGGCCCTCGTACGTCTTGCGGTCCGCCTGCACCCGAAGCTGCGCCAGCTTGAACCTGGGGAGCGTCAGCCAGAAGGCGAAGAAGTACTTCGACTGGCCGAAGGACGCGGGCAGGCGATCCGCCCGCCCGGCCACCGCCGCCCCGAGGCCCACTTCCGCGACGTTCGGAAAGTACCGGACCTGCCGCTCGCCGTCCGGCCCGACGTAGGTGACCTTGCCCACGTCGAGCGGGTACGTGTTCTCGCCCAGGAGGTGCTGGCATGATCGGGTCACGTCGCCGGGGAGGCCGAAGGTTCGCACGAAGTCGCATCCTGAGCCGGCGGCGACCACGCCGAGGACCGGCTGGTCCACGATGGTCTTGCCGTCGCCGTCGAACATCCCGTTCACGACCTCGTGGACGGTGCCGTCGCCTCCCACCGCCACCACGAACCGTCCCCCGCTCTCCAGGGCCTCCCGGGCGAACCTCGTCGCGTCGCCCGGGCCCTCGGTCCGAAAGAGCCGGTACGGCAGGCCTCGGGCCTGGAGGGTGCGCTCGAGCTCGGGGATCTCCTCCCCCACCCGACGCTTGCCGGCGTGGGGGTTGACGATCACCGTGAGCGCTCCGAACGGGCTTGGCATGGCTGGTGAATCCTACCGGCGCGCCCGCGTGACCGGATCCGCCGAGTCAGACGCCCGTGTAGGCGACGACGCCCCGGTTCACGGCCTCGCTGGCCCGGCGGACCAGGCCGGCGGTGTCGCCGGTGGCGACCTCCTCGATCTGCCGCAGGAGGTCCAGGAGCTGCTTGCAGTTCCGCACGAAGTCGCCAGGGGCCAGGCCCGTCTCCCCCAGGACCGCCTCCAGCGGCTTGCCCTCGGCCCAGTGGAACACGGGCGTGGCGAACCCCGCCTCCAGCTCGCGGCACAGCTCGACGTGGTGCGTGTCCTCGGACCGGCGGATCGTCCGCCACAGCCGGGTCAGCCGCTGGTAGCGGCCGGCGGACTCGGCCGTCGGCAGGTCCGCCTGTCGCGGGACCCGCTCCCGAGACTCGTACACCACGGTCGAGACCACCGCCGCCGCCTCCGCGGGCGACAACCCGGACAGCAGCCCGTCGCTCAGGGCCTCCGTCACCAAGATGTCGCCCTCGCCGTAGATCCGGGCCAGCACTTGGCCCTTCGGCAGGATGCCGAAGTCCCTGACGTAGCCGAGCTCCTCGAGCACCCCGAGGACCCGTTCGAACTGCCGGGCCAGGGTCTCCGTCCGGGTCCGGATCCTCCGCTCCACGCCGCTGACCTGGGTCTCGAGCTGGCTGGCCCGGCTTGCCCATCGCTCATGGGTGGGCCGGTCGGGACAGCCATGGCAGGGGTGCTGGGCCGCGAGCGCCTCCAGCCGGGCCGTCTCCCGCTGCGCTCTCGCGTCCAGCCGGTCCCGCGCGGGCTTGGGTGGCCGGACGTCGAGGGCCACCAGCCGCGCCGCGAGGTCGCGGCGGTACCGGGCGCTTCGCGCGCTACCCGACCGGGGCAGCGGGATCTTGGTCAGGACCACCGGGGGTTCCTCGAAGTCCCGGGCCGACAGCCGGAAGAGCTTCCGGTCCTGGGCCAGGACCGTGGGCCGGCCCTCGGGGGAGGACAGGACGACCGCGAGGCCACGCCGCCGGGCTCGGGGCACGAAGATCACGTCGCCGGGGCGGAGCGAGGCCAGGCCGTCCCGCACGGCCTCCGTCCGGACCCGCTCCCGGCCCTTTCGGGCCTCATCCCGGATCTGGCCGGCTCGCTCCCGCAACCGCCAGTACTCGGTGAAGTCGCCCAGCTCGCACTGCATGTGCTCCCGGTACCCGACGAGGGCCGCCTTGTCGCGTTCGAGCTGGCGGTCCAGGGCCACCACCCCCCGGTCCGCCAGGAACTGCCCGAAAGACGAGTTCAGCAGGTGGTGGGCCTGCTCCCTCGTGTAGTTCCGGACCAGGTTCACGGCCATGTTGTACGAGGGCCGGAACGACGAGGTGAGCTCATAGGTCCGCGTGGTCGCCAGGGAGGCCACCCGCTCGAACGGCACCTGCCGCTGGAACACCACCACGGCGTGGCCGAGCTCGTCGATGCCCCTCCGGCCGCCCCGACCGGTGAGCTGGGTGTACTCCCCCGGCGTGAGGAGCTCATGTCGCTCCCCCGAGAACTTCCACAGGTCCTCGATCACCACGGTCTTGGCCGGCATGTTGATGCCGAGCGAGAGGGTCTCGGTGGCGAACACCACCTTCACCAGCCCCGCCTCGAACAGTTCCTCGACGGTCTCCTTGAACACCGGGAGCATCCCGGCGTGGTGGGCGGCGATGCCGGCCGCCAGGGCCTCGCGGAACTCGTAGAACCCCAGGGTCTCCAGGTCCTCCTCGTCCATCCAGGCCACGCGCATCTCCGCGAACTCCCAGATCCGCTCGGCCTCCTCCCGGGTGGTGAGGCGGACCCCCGAATCCATCAGCCACTGGACGCTTCGGTCGCAGCCCGCCCGGCTGAACACGAAGTAGATGGCCGGCAGCATCCCCTGCTCCGCCAGGACCTCCACGACCTCCTCCCGGCGGGGCACGTAGACGCGGCGGTGGCCCTCCCGAGGCCGAGGGATCCGCTCGTACTGGGCAACTCCCGACGAGCGCCGGTGGTACGTGCGGTACCGGACCTCCTTCTGGTCCAGCGACACGATGTATGGGTTGGGGACGAGGTCGCCGTCCTGCCGAACGTGCATGGGATGCAGGTCGTGACCGACCAGGTAATGATGCTCGAGCGGCACCGGGCGACGCTCCTCGATCACCACCCGGGTGGGGCCCCGAAGCGTCCCGATCCACTCGCCGAACTCCTCAGCGTTGGAGATGGTGGCGGACAGGCACACCACGGGAACCGACGGCGGAAGGTGGATCAGGATCTCCTCCCACACGGCCCCGCGGTAGGGGTCCTGGAGGTAGTGGACCTCGTCCAGCACGACCGAGGCCAGGCCGTCAAGCGTCGGGCTCTTCTCGTACAGCATGTTCCGCAGCACCTCGGTGGTCATCACCACTACCGAGGCCTCGGAGTTGATCGTGTTGTCCCCGGTGAGCAGCCCCACCTTGGCCGCACCGTACCGGGCCACGAAGTCACCGAACTTCTGGTTCGACAGGGCCTTGAGCGGGGTGGTGTAGAAGGCTTTCCGGTCGAGCTCCATGGCCCGTTCCACGGCGAACTCGGCGACCACGGTCTTGCCCGAGCCGGTGGGGGCCGCCACCAGGACGGATTCCCCGGCGGCCAGGGCCCGGATGGCCTCGACCTGGAAGTCGTCGAGCGCGAACGGGTAGCGGGATGCGAACCGCGTGGGGTCCATCACGAAGGCCAGTGTACGGGCGGGGTCGGAGTCGGCCCCGAACGCCGGCCTATCCGAGGATGCCGCACCGCTCGAGGTGCAGCTCCAGGAGGCGGTTGAACTCCTCCGGGGCCTCCAGGTTCGACAGGTGCCCCGCTCCCTCGATGACCTCGAGCCGGGCCCCGGGGATCTGCTCGGCCATGGGCGAGGAGACGTCGGGGGGGATCAACGTATCGCCGGTGGACGTGATGACGAGGGCCGGGACGTCGATGCCGGCCAGGTCTGGCGTGGAGTCAGGCCGTTCGGCCATCCCCACCGACGCGGCGGCGATGGACGCTGCCGGTTGGTCGGCGATCAGGTGGCGGACGAGGGTCCGGACCTCCTCCGGGGCTCCGTCCGACAGGAGCGGCGGTGGGCTCTCCGCCAGGAACCCGGTGCCCTCGTTCAGGAGCCGCTCCGCCAGGGCCCGGCGTTTCGCCGCTCCCTCTTCAGTGTCCGCGCCCGCCCGGGTGTTGGCCAGGACGACGCCGGCGAACCGCTCCGGGGCCTGCCGCCAGAGCTCGAAGGACACGTAGCCGCCCATCGACAGGCCGCACACCACCGCGCGGTCGATGCCGGCCCCCTCCAGCTCGCCCCGGACCCGGTCGGCCGCCGCCGCCATGGTCATGACCGGGCCCGCCGGCTCCGAGCCCCCGAACCCCGGCAGGTGCGGGGCGACCACCGGCACGACCGTCGAGAACGCCGAGAGCTGCGGCTCCCACATCCGGGCATCGAGGGGGAAGGCGTGGAGCAGGAGCAGCCCGTCGGGCATCAGCCGGCCGGCGCCGTGCCGAACGACGGCTGGAGGATGCCGCCCTCGAACTGGACCTGGACGTAGTCGCTGTACCCGCTGTTGAACAGGCTAGCCGCGACGTCCGTGATCCCCTTGGCCGAATCCAGCACGTCCGCACGCTCGGCTCCGGACGCGTTCGCCGCCTGCTCCACCATGACGGCCACCCGCTCGTAGAGCTTGAGCGCGTCCGCCATCTTCTCCCTGGCGTTGAAGAAGTAGTTGACCAGAGACAGGTCGAAGCCCTTTCCGGCGACCATCTCCGTGAGGTCGATCTCGTCCAGGGCCTGCCAGGCGCCCCTGGCTGTCGTCCGAACGCCCTTCGCGGCCTCCGCCGCCGCCTCTGGCTTCACGTCGCCGTTGCTCAACCCCTCCACGTCGGCCGTGAGGGCCGGGAACGCGCTGAACCCGCTTGGGGGCGCCGGCTGCCCCACGCCCACGATGGCCGCCTCGATCTTCCCCTGGAAGGTCACAGCCGCCGTTCGCTTTCGCTGCTGGAGCTCACGGGCCCGCTCCTCGCTCCGCTCCTTCGCGATGCCGTACCAGATGCCGGCGGCCGCGCCGACCGCGACCACCGCCAGGATGGCGATCCGCACTCCCCGCCGGGCCAGGAGGGGCTTCTTCACCGGGACGTAGGCGGGGCGGGGACCTGGGGTCACGACCTTCCGGCTCCGCGGCTTGCTCCTCCCCTTGATGGCCATGCGCTCTCCCTATCGTTTCAGCAGGCGGGCCACGATGATAGCGGCCTCGTAGAACAGCACCATGGGGATCATCAGCGCCAGCATCGTGTAGGGGTCCGCGCTGGGGGTGATGACGGCCGCGAAGACCGCGATGAACATGATGGCCCTCCGCCGCCACTCCCGCATCTGTTGGCTCGAAACGACGCCAGCGATGGACAGGAAGATGAGGGCGATGGGGAACTCGAAGGAAAGGCCGAACGCCAGTGTCAGCAGCATGACGAACCCCAAGAACTTGTCTCCGGTAAGCTGCGGAACGAACGCGGGGCCGGCGAAGCCCAGGAGGAAGCCGAGGCCACGGGGAAGGGTGAGGTACGCGAGCGCCG
>DASWJF010000268.1:0-3160 GCA_036397275.1 Actinomycetota bacterium | reverse complement strand
CCGGTGGAGACCTGCGGCTGCGTGGCCGACGTCAACCCGGCGACCGGCCAGGCCACGATCTACATGACCTCCCAGGCGCCCCACGCCATCCGAACGGTGTTCGCCCTGGTGGCGGGGTTGCCCGAGGAGAAGATCCGGATCATCTCCCCGGACATCGGGGGAGGGTTCGGGAACAAGGTGCCGGTCTACCCGGGGTACGTGGTCGCCACGGCAGCATCGCTTCTGCTGGGACGCCCGGTAAAGTGGATCGAGGACCGCACCGAGAACCTCATCTCCACCGGGTTCGCCCGCGACTTCCATATGCACGGAGAGATGGCCCTGAAGAAGGACGGCACGATGACCGGCCTTCGGGTGTCGCTCCTGGCCGACGAGGGCGCCTTCCACGCCGACGCGCAGCCATCGAAGTTCAAGGTCGGGCTGTTCCACATCGTGACCGGCTCCTACGACCTTCCCGCCGCACACGTCGCGGCCGACGGCGCGTACACGAACAAGGCGCCCGGCGGCGTGGCGTACCGGTGCTCATTCCGGGTCACGGAGGCGTCGTACATGATCGAGCGCCTGGTGCAGAACGCCTCGTACGAGCTCGGCATGGACCCGGCCGATCTCCGGCTGAAGAACTTCATCAAGAAGGACCAGTTCCCGTACACGTCGGCCACGGGGTTCGTCTACGACTCCGGTGACTACCACGGGGCCATGAACGTGGCCCTGGAGAAGGTGAGCTACCGGGAGCTCCGCAAGGAACAGGAGGAGGCCCGGGCCCGCGGCGAGCTCGTGGGGATCGGGCTGGCATCGTTCACCGAGATCGTGGGGGCCGGCCCGCACAAGGACTACGACATCCTCGGCCTGAAGATGAGCGACGGGGCCGAGCTGCGGATCCACCCGACCGGCAAGGCCATCCTGAAGATCAGCGTCCAGACCCAGGGGCAAGGCCACGAGACCACGTTCGCCCAGATCGTGGCGGAGGAGATCGGGATCCAGCCCGAGGACATCAAGGTCATGCACGGCGACACCGACAACACCCCCTATGGCCTCGGTACCTACGCGTCGCGCTCGACGCCGGTCTCGGGCGCGGCGACGGCGATGGTCGCCCGCCGGGTCCGCGAGAAGGCCGCGAAGATCGCGGCGCACCTCCTTGAGGTTTCCGACGAGGACATCGAGTTCTCCAAGGGACGGTTCTCCGTGCGGGGCGCGCCGGACAAGGTCGTCACCATCCAGGACGTGGCCTTCGCCGCGTACACCAACTTCCCCGATGGCATGGAGCCCGGCCTGGAGGGCGTGTACTACTACGACCCGCCGAACCTCACGTTCCCGTTCGGGACCTACGCCGTCGTGGTCGACGTGGACCCCGAGACCGGCGTGTGGAAGGTCCGCCGTATGGTCGCCGTGGACGACTGTGGGGTCCGGATCAACCCGATGATCGTCGAGGGCCAGATCCACGGGGGCCTGTGCGAGGGGTACGGAACGGCGGCCATGCAGCAGATCACCTTCGACGAGGACGGCAACTGCATCGGGGCCAACTTCACCGACTACCTGTTGCCGACGGCGTGGGAGACTCCGAAGTTCGAGACGTTCGAGACGGTAACGCCCTCGCCGCACCACCCGATCGGCGCAAAGGGCGTCGGCGAGTCGGCCACGGTGGGGTCGCCGGCCGCGTACGTGAACGCGGTCATCGACGCGCTGTGGCCGCTCGGGGTTCGGAACATCGACATGCCGCTCACGTCGGCCAAGGTGTGGGAGGCGATCCAGACCGCGAAGGGCGGTTCGGGGGGTTGAGGCCCGAGGTACTCGAGCTCGCCGCGGACCTGTCCCGGCGCGGAGAGCCGTTCGTCCTGGCCACCGTGGTGTGGCGGCGGGCGCCGTCCTCGGGCAAGGAAGGCTCCACCGCCCTCATCACCCCCGACGGAAGGGTTCGGGGATGGCTGGGCGGGGCCTGTGCAGAGCCAACGGTGATCCGGGAAGCGCTTCGAGCCCTGGAGGAGGGAGCCCCTCGCCTGCTGTTCCTGGGCCCGCCGGAGGAGCTGGACGCGAGAGGGCGGGCGGGGGTCGTGACGGTCCCCATCGCCTGCCAGAGTGAGGGAGCCCTGGAGGTCTACGTGGAGCCGGTATTGCCGCAACCGCACCTCGTCGTGATCGGACGCTCCCCCGCCGTGGCCGCGTTGGCCGCGATGGCCGAGGACTTGGGGTGGCGGACGGTGGTAGTGGACGACGGCGGCCGGGCCGAGGACTACCCGCGGGCGGGGCGGGTGGTTTCCAAGCTCGACCTGGAGCAGGCGAGCGTCACCGATGTTTCGTGGATCGTGGTGGCCACCCAGGGCCACTACGACGAGGACGCCCTGGAGCGCGCCCTGGCCACGCCGGCCGCGTACGTTGGCCTGGTGGCCTCGCGCAGGCGGGCCCAGGCGGTCCTGGGGTATCTGCGGGACCGCGGCCTCCCTGAGGATGCCCTGGCCCGCGTGCGCGCACCGGCCGGCCTGGACCTCGGCCGGGTGTCCCATGAGGAGATCGCCGTGGCCATCCTGGCCGAGCTGGTGCGCGACCGGGCGGCCGGCGCGCTGGAGGGCGGGATCCAGGCGGCCGAGCCGCGACACGAGGCGGTCGACCCCGTGTGCCACATGACCGTCGACGTGGCCACGGCCCGTCACCGTTCGACCCATGCGGGACGCACGTACTATTTCTGCTCGGCCGGTTGCCGGGAGCGGTTCGAAGCCGACCCGGCAAAGTTCGAAGCGGTGATGGGATGAGCGAGATCAGCGACGTCCTGGCCTCGATCGAATCGCTCCATGAGCGGGGCGAGAAGATGGCCCTCGCCACCATCGTGGCCGTCCGCGGCTCAACCTACCGCCGTCCGGGCGCGCGGCTCCTCGTGCCGGAGGAGGGCGACCTCATCGGCAACATCAGCGGCGGGTGCCTGGAAAGCGACGTGGCCGATGTGGGCCGCATCGTGATGCAGGAGGGCGTAGCGCGCATCGTGTCCTTCGACCTGACCGCCGACGACGAGGCCGTGTGGGGGTGGGGCCTTGGATGCAACGGCGCCATCGAGCTGTTCGTCGAGCCGGCGGAGAAGGCCGCCGAGGTGGCCGGGGCGCTCCGCATGGCCCTGGAGGAGGAACGGCCCATCTGCATGATCACGGTGCTCGACTCGGCGGTCCCCGGCGTGGAG
>DASWJF010000267.1:0-7812 GCA_036397275.1 Actinomycetota bacterium | reverse complement strand
CCTCGGACTTCTTCACGGTCGTGGAGGTCGAAGCGCCGGACCGGATCGGGCTCCTGTTCGACATCACCCGGACGCTCGCGGAGCTTCACCTCGACGTGCACCTGGCCAAGGTGGCCACGTACGGGCACCGGGTGGTGGACGTGTTCTACGTGCGGGACGCGCTTGGGCGAAAGGTCGAGGACCCGGAGCAGATCGCCGAGATCGAGCGGGCCATCACCGCCCGCGTCGCAGCCTGACGCCCGCTACGCGGCCGAAGGGACCAGGGCCTCCAGGGTCTTGGCCATCCGGGGGCTCGCGCCCTCGCCCTCGTGCTTGAAGTAGCAGTAGACGTCCGCGCCGGCCCCGATCGCCGGCCCGATCCGCTCGGCCCATCCCGCAAGCTCGCCCTCGGTGTACTCGGTCTTCCGCAGCCGGAGATAGCCGTACGGCTCCCACGAGAGGTCGTCGGGCCCCGGGTCCTTTTCGTCGGTCTCGGCCACGCACCACGCGATGCCCTGTTCGTGGAGGAAGTCCCGGGCCTCCCCCCATGACGGGTGGCGGAACTCCATGACGGCCCGGACGTCCGGGGAGAGGTAGCCCACGAACCGCTCGATGAGCTGCCGGTCGTACTTCAGGCTGGGCGGGCACTGGAACAGGATGGTGCCGAGCCGGTCGCCGAGCAGCCGGGCCCGCTCCAGGAAGTCTCGGACGTCCTCGTCGGCATCGGCCAGGCGCTTGAAGTGCGTGATGCGCTGGTTGGCCTTGAGCGTGAAGGCGAACCCGTCGGGCGTGCCGTCGCGCCACCCGACGAGCGTCTTCTCCGAGGGGAACCTGCGGAACGTGTAGTTAACCTCGACCGACCGGAACTGGCTCGCGTAGTACGACAGCATGTCCGCGTTCTTCAGCCCCTCGGGGTAGAACACGCCGTGCTTCCACTCGTCGTAAGCGAACCCCGAGGTCCCGAGGTACAGCGTCCCCGCCATCGGGGAGAATCATGGCAGACATGCCCACGCCCGAGGTCCGCGCCGAGATCGACACCGGGTCCGGGACGGTCGGCACCGTCTGGACCGCGCCGGCCGGCGCCGTGGCCACCCTGGTGCTGGCGCACGGCGCCGGGGCGGGGATGGACCACCCGTTCATGGCCGGGTTCTGCCGGGCCATCGCCGACGCGAACGTGGCCACCCTCCGGTTCAACTTCCCCTACATCGAGAAGGGTCGGCGCTCGCCCGACCCCGAGCGGGCGCTCAGGGCGACCTGGCTTGCGGCCTTCGAGGCAGGGAAGGCCAGGTCCAACGGGCGGCCCGTGCTGGCCGGGGGCAAGTCGCTCGGAGGCCGCATCGCCTCGATGGCCGTGGCCGACGGGATGCCCGCCGCCGGCCTGGTGTTCCTGGGCTACCCGCTGCACGCCCCGGGGAAGGCCGAACGGGTCCGCGACGAGCACCTGTACCGGATCGAGGCGCCCATGCTGTTCCTCCACGGCACGGCCGACCCGTTTGCGCGGGCGGACCTCCTGAAAAGGGTGCTGCGCAAGCTGGGCGAGCGGGCCGAGTACATGCCGATCGAGGGCGGGGACCACTCGTTCAACGTGAAAGGCCGGAAGAAGGACGCGCGCGAGGTGGGGGCCGAGCTCGCCGAGTTGGCGTCGCCGTTCGTTCGTCGCGTCGCCGGAGGCCGCTGATGCCGAGGAAGAACCGCAGGGCGCCCGAGGAGGCACCCCCGCCCGCCCGGATGCCGCAGTCGGCGGCACCCGTGTGGGCCCTGGTCCCGAGGTTCGACGTCCGCCGGGTGAGCGGTGACCGGTCCTACCGCTGCCCCGGCTGCGACCACGAGATCCGGGCCGGGACGTGGCACCTGGTGGTCGTGCCCCAAGACCAGCCCGACGAGCGTCGCCACTGGCACACGGAGTGCTGGCGGACCGAGCTTCGCCGGGCCCAGGGCCGGTAGCTCTCTCGCTATCATCGCCCGGTGTCCACCCGGCAGGTCCGCGCGACGATCGTCCCCACCGGCGATGGATGGACCGGCCGCATCCCGGCGAAGCGCATCGAGGTCACGGCGAGTTCGCGCGACGCCTGCCTGGCCAAGCTCCGGCGCGCGGCCGGCGACGGCGTCTCCCTGGCCGTGGAGGTCACCCCGGCTCTGGCCGGCGTGGCGGAGGCCGCGGCCATCATGGGCTGGGACAAGCGGCGGGTCATCACGTACGTGGACCGCGGCTCGTTTCCCGAACCTGTCGCCCGCCTTGCGTCCGGCCGGGTGTGGCGGCGGGACGACGTGGAGGCCTTCGCCAGGGCATGGGCCCGCAAGCGGGCCCGGCGCCGGTCGACGTGAGCGGGTCGCGCGTCCTGTTCCTGATCCGCCACGGCCACTCCGACGAGTCCTCGAACGAGCTGGTCCAGACGCCCCGGGGCCCACAGTGGGATCCGCCGCTCGACGACGTGGGCCGGGAACAGGCCGAGCTGCTGGCCCGGCGGCTCGTGCTGATGGAGCGCCCGGCCGCCGTGTACTGCTCGCCGCTCCGCCGGGCCAGTGAGACCGTGGCGCCCTTCGCGGAGCGGGCCGGGGTGGAGGTCGGGTACGAGGACGATCTGATGGAGGCCCACATTGGGGGGTGGGAGAACAAGAGCTTCGAGGACATCCTGGGCTCGGACCCCGAGCTCGTCCACCTGTTCCGGAACCAGCGGGCCATCTGGCACCGGGCTCCGGGTGGCGAGGCCGTGGACGCGTTCCGAAGGCGGGTGCGTGATGCCATCGAGGCGATCATCGAGCGGCACCCGGCGGGCGACCTCTTCGTCGTGGCCCACGGCGGGGTGATCAATGCCTACCTCGGCCCGCTGCTCGGAGCGGTGCACGAGATGTTCTTCCTGGCGGAGAACACCTCGCTGAACTCGCTGGAGGTGGAGGGGCCGGACCGGCGGGTCCGGTTCCTGAACGACGTGTTGCACCTCACCGATCCGCAGCTGTTCCAGCCGGGGTGACGAGAACGGTGGGGGCCGCCCCGAGGGGCGGCCCCCAACCGTCGAGCTCCCGCCGGGCCTTACGCGGCCCGAGGGATCCTTCTCTCGATCTCGGTGGCCTGGTCGTGGACCCGACGCGCGTACGAGCTCAGGACGTCCAGGACCTCGTGCCATACGGAGGCGATGCCCCCGATCACGAGTCCCGTCGCCACCCAGCCCATCCACAGGGCCCGGAAGTCGACGTCCCAGCCCGCGAACATCGAGTAGTCGGTGATCCAGGTGATGCCGACGCCGGCCAGAAACGCCAGGAGCAGCCGGAACGTTCTCGGCACCTCCCTGGAGCCGCGGACGAGGTCCACGAGCTTGGCCGCGGCGAGCCCGAGCAGAGCTACCGTCGCGAAGACGTACATACGCACCTCCTTGTCGTCTTCGGCCACCAGGCTTGGACACCGAGGGGCGGCAGGAGGTAACAGCCCTTTCCAGCCGTCCAGAGAGGCCGAACCGGGCCTTCCGGACTCCTGGCTACCCCTGGCTATACTGCGCGGAGCCTGATTTTCCGGCGAGCCCAAGGAGGCCTTCGTGCCCGTGCAGTTCCTCTCCGACGAATGGACCAAGGAGCTCAAGGGGCGGCTCAACGCGAGCGACGAGTTCAAGAAGGGCGTGGGATCGACGGCGGCCACCATCCAGCAGGTCATCACGGGTCCGGACGGCGAGCGCCGGTACTGGATCAAGATGGGGGACGGGAGCGTGGACATGGGGTCGGGCGACGTCGAGGCTCCCGACGCCACGATCACCCAGGACTACGAGACCGCGATGGCCCTGGCCAGGAGCGAGCTGAACCCGGTCACGGCGTTCATGACCGGGAAACTCAGGATCTCCGGGAACATGATGCTGCTGATGCAGCTCCAGGGGGCCCTCTCGGAGTTCCCCAAGGCCATGCAGGAGATGGACGTCGACTACTGATCGCGGCGGGAGGAGTGTGATGGACGTCGAGCTCGGGCGGAGGCCGGGATCTCAACCGGAGAGCGACCGGGTCTGGAGCATCGAGACCCACGGGATCGACCCGATCCCGGATACCGACCGGCACGGCAAGCCGCTGGAGCTGTTCTGGATCTGGTGCGCGGCGAACATCAGCATCCTCCTCGTGACGTACGGTGCCTTCCTGGTGGCGTTCTACGGCCTGAACCTCGGACAGGCGATCATCGCCACCCTGGTCGGCACGATCCTGTCGTTCGTCCTGGTGGGCTTCGTGAGCCTCGCGGGGAAGCTCGGCGGAGCGCCGACGCTCGTGCTGTCCAGGGCGTCGTTCGGTGTGGTGGGCAACGCCATCCCTACTTCCGTGAGCTGGGCCTCGCTCGTGGGGTGGGAGATCATCCTGGTTGCGCTTTCCACCTTTGCCGCACAGACGGTCTTGGAGCGTTTGGGCTGGGTCCACGGCGATCTCGCCCTGGCGGTCTCGTTCGTGGTCGTCGCGGGTGCCACGATCGCGATCGGACTGCTCGGTCATGCGACGATCGTGAAGATCCAGACCTGGTTCACGTGGACATTCGCCGTCCTGACCGTGGTCTTCATGACACTCGTGTGGTCGGAGATCGACTGGAACACGGTGACGTCGCTGCCGTCGGGGCCATTCTGGGGCGGCCTGGTCGCCGGAACCTCGATCATCATGGCCGGTCTCGGGATCGGCTGGGTGAACGCCGGGGCCGACTACAGCCGGTACCTGCCGAGAGGATCCAGCTCGCGGGCGGTCGTCGGATGGACGACCTTCGGCGCGAGCATCGCGCCCCTCATCCTCATCGTCTTCGGGGTGCTGCTGGCGGCCGACAACCCGGAGCTGGCCACGTCGGCCAACCCGATCGGCGTGCTGGCCGATCCCCTTCCCACCTGGTTCCTCGTGCCCTACATGATCGTGGCCGTGGGCGGGCTGGTGGCGGGGGCCCTGCTCGATATCTACTCCTCGGGGCTCAACCTGCTCACGTTGGGCCTGCGGATCCCTCGGTACCAGTCGGTGGCCATCGACGGCGTCCTGATGATCGTGGGGAACATCTACATCCTTTTCTACAACCAGGACTTCTTCACCCCGTTCCAGGGCTTCCTCATCACGCTCGGCGTGCTCCTGGCAGCGTGGGCGGCGATCTTCCTGACCGACATGGCTCTGTA
Source organism: Actinomycetota bacterium (assembly GCA_036397275.1). GTDB lineage: Bacteria > Actinomycetota > UBA4738 > UBA4738 > HRBIN12 > AC-69. The sequence goes on along the minus strand of DASWJF010000267.1, from coordinate 2,722 downwards.
CCGCAGGCGCAGGGGGTACTCGGAACGGGATCTCTACACGAGCGAAGGGATCTATGGAGCGGTCAACCCGGCCGGGGTCATCTCGTTCCTCGTCGCCGCGTTCGTCGGCCTCGGCCTCATCACCTCGCCAGCTTGGATCTTCAAGTGGGTCGGGTACCTCCTGCGGTGGTTCGGCTGGGAGGACACGCCGCTCGCCACGAGCAGCATCGGGCTCGTCATCGGGTTCCTCCTGGCCGGCGCGCTGTATGCGATCCTCAGCCCCTTGGTCCCGAAGCGCTCCCGCGCCGAGGCGACGGTCCGGGTCCCATGAGCCCAAAGGCCCGGTGCCCGAACCGAGGAGAGGGGCGGAGCCGATAGGGACGCCCGTCTTCTTCGACCACGACGGCGGCCTGGACGACTACCTGAGCCTCCTCCTGCTCCTTACCTACGACGTCGAGCTCCTCGGCATCTCCATCACGCCGGCCGACACGGTGCTGGAGGGAGCCGTTCCGGCCACCCGGAAGATCCTCGACCTGGCCGGCCGGTCCACGGTCGCGGTGGCCGCGGGGACGCTGGAGGGACCGAATCTCTTCCCCTACTCATGGCGTCTTGACTGCCTGAAGGTGAACGATCTGCCGGTGTTGAACCAGCGAGCGGAGCTGGCCGCGCCCCTCAGCGACCTGTCCGGCCAGGAGTTCCTGGCCCGGAGCCTGTTGGAATCCGGCGAGCCGGTGACGCTCCTCATGACCGGCCCCCTCACCAACCTGGCCTGGGCTCTTGACCATGAACCCTCAGTCGAGGAGCAGGTGCGCGAGCTGGTGGTGATGGGAGGCGCACTCGAGGTTCAGGGCAACGTGCAGGAGCCGGGACACGACGGGTCCTCGGAGTGGAACTTCTACTGGGATCCTCCGGCGGTGAAGCGTGTGTTCGACTCATCGATCCCCATCACGATGTTCCCCCTCGACGTCACGAACCGAGTGCCGGTGACGGATGAGTTCCGGCGGGCCTTCGGCCGCCAGTACGCCTACCCGCTGTCGGCGGCGGCCGGGACGATCTGGGCCATGACCGCCGGATGGGACCTCGCGACCGGCCTCCCGTACTTCTGCTGGGACACCCTGGCCACCTCGCACCTGGCCGCCCCCGAGCTGTGCGAGTTCCATCAGGTGACCTGTGACGTCGTGACCGAGGGCGCCAGCCAGGGTCGCTCCATCCCGACCGGCGACGGGCGGCCGGTGGACGTCGCGTTCGGGGTGGACGCCGAGGGCTTCTACGCCCACTGCCTGGAGACGCTTCGACGCTGATGGGCCGGGTGGTCGTGGTCGGGAGCTACAACGTCGGCCTCACCGTCGTCGCTCCGGCCCTTCCGGCTCCCGGCCAGACCGTCCTGGGCCACACCTTCGACATGGGGCCGGGAGGCAAGGGGTCGAACCAGGCCATCGGGGCCAAGCGCCTGGGGGCCGACGTCTCGCTGGTGGTGAAGCTGGGCAGCGACGGGTTCGCCGGGGCCGCCCGTGACCTGTTCGAACGCGAAGGGCTGCTCGGCCCGGGCATCCTGGAGGCCGACACCCACACTGGGGTCGGCCTGATCTTCGTGGACGACGAGGGACGCAACATGATCGCCGTGGCTCCCGGGGCCAACGGGCTCCTCGCCCCGGACGATCTCGATCGGGTGCCCGGGCTGTTCGACGGCGCTTCCCACCTGCTGTGTCAGCTGGAGTGCTCGCCGGAGCTGTTCGCCGGCGCGGCCCGCCGGGCGCGAACCGCGGGCGTCACCACGATCATGAACCCCGCGCCCGCGGTGCCCCTGTCCGACGAGGTCCTCGCGCTCGTGGACATCCTCACGCCGAATCAGACCGAGCTCGCCGTGCTGACCGGGATGCCGGTGGACGACGAGCGGCAGATCGAGGCGGCCGCCAGCTCGCTCCAGGCCCGGGGGGTGGGCGACGTGGTGGTCACGCTGGGGGAGCATGGGGTCCTCCGCGTCTCGCCGGACGGGGTCGAGTCGGTCCCGGCCCGCCGGGTCGCCGCGAGGGACACGACCGGGGCGGGCGACGCGTTCAACGCGGGCCTGGTGACGGGGCTCTCGGCCGGCCACTCCACGGTCGAAGCGATCGACCTGGGAACGCGGGCCGGCGCGTTCTGCGTCACCCGTCTCGGGGTGATCGACGGGCTGCCCACGCGGGAGCAGCTCGACGCGGAGGTGCCCTCGTGACCCCCGACGAGCTCGCCGTCCGGATCCAGCACACGAACGTCCGTCCCGAGGCCACCAGGGCCGACGTCGAACGCCTCCTGGCCGAGTGCCTGGAGCACGGGTTCAACGGGGCCATGGTGAGCCCCATGTGGGTGCCCCTGGCCGCCGCCACGCTGAATGGCTCGGCGGTCCGGGTGTGCACGGCCCTGGATTTCCCCATGGGGGGAGGCACGACGGCCTCGGTGGCGCGGGCGGCGGCGGAGGCCGTTCGGATGGGCGCCCAGGAGGTTGACGTCATGACCAAGGTCGGGTGGCTGAGGTCGGGGATGGAGGCCGAGTACCGGGCCCACATGGCGGAGGTCGTGTCGGCGGCAGCCGGCGCACCGGTCAAAGCCATGCTCGAGGCTGCGCTGCTCACGCTGGCGGAGCTGGCCCGGGCCGTGGAGCTGTGCGTGGAGGCGGGCGTCTCGTACGTCAAGAACTCGAGCGGCTTCGGGGGCGGCGACGCCACCCCGGAGCTCGTGGCGGAGCTTCGCGGGCTGGCCGGAGACC
>DASWJF010000266.1:0-2646 GCA_036397275.1 Actinomycetota bacterium | reverse complement strand
TGTTCTTCGCCGCCCTCCTCTCGTTCCTGCTGCGGACCATCCCCCCCGACCGTGTGGGGCGCGTGATGAGCGTGTACTACGCGTCGTTCAACGTCGGGATCATCGCCGGGCAGCCCCTGGGGGGTCTGGTCGCGAACTGGTTCGGGCTGGCCAGTCCGCTGTGGGTCTACGCCGGATCGTGCTTCGTGTCGGCCTGGCTGTTCTACCGGGCCATCCGGAACCCGGAGCGCCCCGCGAACGAGGTTCGCCGGGGCGGCCTCCGCCGCTTGCCGTGGAGACGGCCCTTCGTGACGGCCCTGACGGTGAACGGCGCGTACCTGTTCATGATCGGGGCGGTCTTCTCCACCCTCATCCCGCTGTTCGGGAGGGAGGATGAGGGTGTGGGGCTGTCGCTGTCCGGAGTGGGGCTCGGCCTAGCCATCGCCACGGCAACGGAGTTCGCCGTCCTGTTCCCGGCCGGAAAGGCCACCGACCGCCGCGGGCGGAAGGCGGTGCTGGTGCCGGCCTTCGCCGGGCTCGCGGCGATCACCGCCGTGCTCGGTCTGGCCGACCATCCGGTGTCGTTCATGGTGGCCATGGGGGTCCTCGGCGTGGTGAGCGGGTATGCGGGCGTCCCTCCCGCGGCGATGCTCCAGGACCTCACGCCCGAGGGACTGTCCGGGTCGGCCGTGGCGGCCTTCCGGTTCGTGGGAGACCTGGGGTTCGTCCTCGGGCCGCTCGTGGCGGGGTGGACCGCGAGCGCGTTCGGCTTCGGGACCGCCTTCCTCGTGTGCGCGATCCCGTCGGCCCTCGCCTTCGGCCTCCTCCTTTCGATCCCTGAGACGCTGCCCGCGCTGCCACGGACGGGCGAAGCCCCGGGCCTGTAGGGCGGTCGAGGTGGGGAGCCCGGCACCGAATGCCCGCCGGACGAGGCTCCGGTGAGGGTCTCGGCGGACACCGTTCTCCCCGTCTCCCCGGAGGAGGCCTGGGCAAGGCTCCTGGCATGGGAGGACCAGGCGGCCTGGATGAAGGACGCCGACTCCGTCCGGGTCCTGACCTCCCATCGCGAGGGGGTGGGCGTGGTCGTGGCGGTCAAGACCCGTGTGCTGAACGTGCCGGTGTTCACCGAGCGCCTGGAGGTGACGCTGTGGGAGCCGCCCCGGCGGCTCGTGATGGCGCACCTCGGCTTGGTCCGAGGCGTGGGCGAGTGGGTGGTGCAGCCCGCGGGCGGCGGCACCCGGCTCACGTGGACCGAGGACCTCGGACTTTCGGCGCCGGTCCTCGGCAAGATCGCGCTCCTCGCATACCGGCCCCTGATGCGTCGGCTGATGCGCGGTTCGCTCGCCAATCTCCGAGCCCTCCTGGAGCTCGAACCACGGTAGCGGGCCGCCGTACACTGGAGCGGAAGCAGGGGAGCCCGGTGGGACCGGGCTGAGAGGCCGGCTGGGGTCCGGGGCTCAAGCAGCGAAGCGGTAGCCCCAGGCAACTGGGGGCTCGAGCAGCGAAGCGGTAGCCCCAGGCAACTGGGGGCTCAAGCAGCGAAGCGGTAGCCCCAGGAATCCAGAGCCGGCGACCCTTGGAACCTGATCCGGTTAGTGCCGGCGGAGGGAGCGAACCGTGCCGAACCTCACCGAGCGCCTCGAGAACGCCCTGAGGCGCGAGGCGCCATCCTGGGGCATCCGCCCCGTGCCAGCCGAGCATCGCCGGCTGTCCGGGCTGGACCTCGGCGTGCTGTGGGGCGATCTGTCCGTCGGGCTCCTGGTGATGGTCACGGGCGCGCTGCTGGTCCCCGGCCTGGGGTTGCCCCGGGCCCTGCTCGCCATCGTGATCGGTTCTGCGATCGGGTGCCTTCCGCTCGCGCTCCTCGGGCTGGCCGGCGAGCGGGAGGGCGTCCCCTCCATGGTGCTGTTCCGGCCCGTCCTCGGACTGCGCGGTTCGATCCTGCCTTCGGCCTTGAACCTCCTCCAGCTCGTGGGGTGGACCGCCGTCGAGTTCTGGGCCATGGGTCAGGTGGCCAACGTGGCCTCGAAGCGCCTGTTCGGGCTGGACGCGTACCACTTCTGGCTGGCGGCAGTGGCGGTGGTGTGCACCCTCCTCGCCATCGGGGGGCCGATCCTGGTCGTTCGGAGGTGGCTGGAGCGGTTCGGGATCTACGTGCTGATCGGCTCCGCGATCTGGATCACGGCGGAAGTGCTCGCCGAAGGGAGCCTCGGAGCCATCTGGCGCACCCCCGGACAGGGCGGGGTGCCGTTCTGGCTCGCGGTGGACCTCGTGGTGGTCATGCCCGTGTCGTGGCTGCCGCTCGTGGCCGACTACAACCGGTTCGCTCGCACTGGCTCCGGCGGCTTCGCCGGCACGTACTCGGGGTACTTCGTCGGGAACGTCTGGTTCTACTCCCTGGGGGCGCTGCTGGTGTTGGCCGCGGGGGCCGGCGCCGACGTGTTCGGCATCGGCACGGCCATCGCCACCGTGGCCGGCGGCGCCGCGGTCCTCGTCGCGCTCCTGGTGGGGGAGAGCGACAACGCGTTCGCCGACATCTACTCGGCGGCGGTCTCCACCCAGAACGTCCGGCCGGACCTGCCGCAGCGCGGCCTCACCGTGACGGTCGGCGCGATCGGGTTCGTCCTGGCGCTCGCGCTCTCGATGGATCGCTACGAGTTCTTCCTG
>DASWJF010000265.1:0-2533 GCA_036397275.1 Actinomycetota bacterium | reverse complement strand
CCCCACGGGCTTGCCGGCGGCGGCGAACTTCGCCACCGCCCCGCGGGGCGTGGCCTTGGACGCCTGTCCGCCGGTGTTGGAGTACACCTGCGTGTCCAGGACCAGGACGTTCACGTCGCGCCCGGTGGCCAGGACGTGATCCAGCCCTCCGAACCCGATGTCGTAGGCCCACCCGTCGCCCCCCACGATCCACACGCTCTTGCGGACCAGGGCGTCGGCCACCGCCAGCAGGTTCCGGGCCTCGTCCGCCTGGGCCGCCTCCAGGCGTCGCTTCAGCTCCGCCACCCGCTCCCGCTGGTCGTGGATGGCGGTCTCATCGGCCTGCTCGGCCGAAAGGATGGCCCCCGCCAGGTCCTGCCCCACGTCGGAAGCGAGCTTCCGAAGCAGCTCTCGGGCGTACGCGGCCTGGTGGTCGAGGGCCAGGCGCATCCCCAGCCCGAACTCCGCGTTGTCTTCGAACAGCGAGTTGGACCAGGCGGGCCCCCGACCGTCGCGGTCCTTGGTCCACGGCGTGGTGGGCAGGTTCCCTCCGTAGATCGACGAGCAGCCGGTGGCGTTCGCGACGAGGATCCGGTCCCCGAACATCTGTGACAGGAGCTTGAGATACGGGGTCTCGCCGCACCCGGCGCAGGCCCCGGAGAACTCGAACAGCGGCTCCAGCGTCTGGGAACCCTTGATCGATGCGACCTTGACGTCGCGCTTGTTGGGTGGCGGGATCGTGAGGAAGAACTCGAAATTGGCCCGCTCCTGCTCGAGATGCTCGAGCTTGGGCTCCATGTCGATGGCCTTGTGCTTGACCTCCTCCTTGCTCTTGGCCGGGCAGACGTCCACGCACACACCGCATCCGGTGCAGTCGTCCGGGGCCACCTGGATCGTCATCCACAGGCCGGGGTTGTCCCGGTCCCGCCACTCCTTGTGCTGGAACGATTCCGGCGCGTGGTCGGCCGCGATGGGCTCGTAGACATTCATTAGGATCGCAGCATGGGGGCAGACCAGCGCGCACTTCGCGCAGTCGATGCAGATGCTCGGGTCCCAGATAGGGATCTCGTGGGCGATCGACCGCTTCTCCCATCTCGCGGTGCCGGTGGGGAACGTGCCGTCCACCGGAAGCGCCGAGACCGGCAGGAGGTCGCCCTTTCCGGCGATCATCATGGCCGTGACCCGCTGCACGAAGTCGGGGGCCTCGGGCGGCACCGGCGGGAGGCGTCGGAGGTCGCCGGCGACCTCGGCCGGGACCTTCACCTCGTGCAGGCCCTCCAGAGCCTTGTCCACGGCCGCGTAGTTCATCTCCAGCACGGCCTGGCCTCGCTTGCCGTAGCTCTTGTCGATGGACCGCTTGATGCGGGCGATGGCATCCGGCTGCTCGAGCACCCCGGCCAGGGCGAAGAAGCAGGTCTGAAGGACGGTGTTGATGCGGGCTCCCAGGCCCACCTCATTCGCCACCTTCTGGGCGTCCACCACGTGGAACTTCAGGCCCTTCTCGATGACCTGCCGCTGCGTCTCGACGGGGAGCTTCTCCCACACCTCGTCGGGCCCGTACGGGCTGTTCAACAGGAACGTTGCGCCCGGCTCGGCCACCCCCAGCACGTCCATCCGCTCCAGGAAGTGGAACTGGTGGCAGGCCACGAAGTTAGCGCGGTTCACCAGGTACGTGGAGCGGATGGGGCGCGGCCCGAACCGCAGATGCGACACGGTCATCGATCCGGCCTTCTTCGAGTCGTATACGAAGTAGCCCTGGGCGTACAGGTCGGTCCCCTCGCGGATGATCTTCACCGAGCTCTTGTTGGCGGACACCGTGCCGTCGGCGCCCAGGCCGAAGAACACTCCGCGCACGACGTCTCCGGCCTCGGTGGAGAACGACCGGTCCACTTCCAGGCTGGTGTGGCTCACGTCGTCGTAGATGCCCACCGTGAAGTGGTTCTTGGGCTCAGGCTTGGTCAGCTCGTCGAACACGGCCTTGGCCATGGGCGGGTCGAACTCCTTGGACGACAGGCCGTACCGGCCGCCTATGACCCTGGGCATGGCGGGGAACCTCCCGGCGGCCACCTCTTCGGTCAGGGCCGTGACGACGTCCTGGTACAGCGGCTCGCCGGGGGCACCGGGCTCCTTGGTCCGGTCGAGCACCGCCACGGCCTTCAGCGTGCGCGGGAGCGCTGCCGCGAAGGCCTGGGCGGAGAAGGGCCGGAACAGGCGGACCTCAAGGATCCCGACCTTCTCGCCGGCCGGGGTCAGGGCCTCGACGGTCTCCTGTACCGCGCCCGTCCCCGAGCCCATCAGCACGACCACCCGCTCGGCCTCCGGATCGCCCGTGTAGTCGAACAGGTGGTAGCTCCGGCCGGTGGCCTCGTCGAACCGGTCCATGGTCCACTGCACCACCTGGGGGGTGATGGCATAGAAGGGGTTCGCCGCCTCCCGGGCCTGGAAGAACACGTCGGGGTTCTGGGCCGAACCCCGGAGCACCGGGTGGTCGGGCGACAGGGCCCGCTCCCGGTGGGCCCGGACCAGGTGGTCGTCGATCAGGGTCCGGATCACG
>DASWJF010000264.1:0-6010 GCA_036397275.1 Actinomycetota bacterium | reverse complement strand
TGGGCCTCGATCTCCTTCAGGCGCCCCCGTTCCTTGGTGCTGGCCTTGCCCAGGGACTCCTTCTCGAAGAGCGCGTGTTCCTCGTGGGCCAACTCGTTGATCCTGGCGATGACGTCCTCGTCGGCCATGGCGCGACCTCCCGACGCAACCCTACTAGGGCACGTGGACCGGCCGCTCGCGAACCCACGGTGGCCGGCTAGAGCTCGGCGACGGCGGGAGCAACCGCGGCCTTCGCGGGCTGGAACTCGCGGCTTGGCGCGCCACTCGGGATGTACCGGTTGGCGACCAGCGCTGCGATCAACAGCACGAGCCCTCCGACGATCAGGGCCACGTGGAACCCGTCCATGAACGACTGCCCGAACGCCTGCTGTACCCCGGCGACCTGCTCCGGCGAGAGGCCACGGAGGACGGAGGACTCCAGGGTCCCGTGGCCGGCCGCCGCGGCGATCGAGGCTCGCTGATCCGGGGAAAGGCCGAGCCCGGCGAGGGCCGGCGCGAGCGAGCTGGTGAGCCTCGTCGTGAGGAGCGTGCCGAGCAGGGCGATCCCGAAGACCCCGCCCAACTCGCGGGAGGTGTTCGTCATGGCCGAGCCGAGGCCCGCGCGCTCGTGGCCCACTGCGTTCATGACCGCGGCCGTCATGGGCGCCATGGTCGCGCCCATCCCGTGGCCCATGGCCGCGAACACCGGCAGCATCAGCCAATACGACGTGTCGGCCTGGAGCCACGTCCCGAGCAGCAGCAACCCGCCGCCGGCAAGCAGCAGGCCGTACGTCATCGGGGCTCGCGATCCGTGCCTCTGGGCGAACCGCCCCGCGTTCGGAGCGGTGACGATGATCATCAGCGTCATGGGCAGGAACCGGACGCCCGCCTGGAACGCCGTGTAGCCGTGGATCAGCTGCATGTACAGGCTGAGGAAGAAGAACGAGGCGAACATCCCGAGGGAGACCGAGAAGGCCACGGCGTTCCCGGCCGAGAACGCTGGGACCCTGAAGAAACCGAGCGGCATCATGGCGTTGGGGTTCCTGACCTCCCAGGCCAGGAAGGCCAGCGCGAACAACACGAACGCGACGAGCGAGGAGACGATGAGGGGGTCGGTCCAGCCCCTCTGGTTCGCCTCGATCAGGCCGTAGGTCACGGAGAACAGCGCGGACGTGCCGAGCATCAGGCCCGGGATGTCGAGCTGCCGCTGGACCTCCGACGCCGATTCGCGCACGGTCCGGGTGGCCGTGAGGAAGGCCACGATGCCGATCGGCACGTTCAGGAAGAACACCGACTGCCAGCCCAGGGTCTCGACCATCAGGCCGCCGACCGTGGGGCCGAGGGCCAGGGCCACGCCGGACATCCCGGCCCACAGGCCGATGGCCCGGGCCCGCTCGTGCGGCGGGAACGTGACCGTGATGATCGAGAGGGTCCCGGGCATCAGGAGGGCCGCCCCGATGCCCTGGACCGCCCGGAACCCGATCAGCTGGCCGGTGGTCTGCGACAGGCCGCACGCCATCGAGGCCATGGTGAAGAGGATCAACCCGGCAAGGAACGTCTTCTTCCGGCCGTACCGGTCGCCGAGGATGCCTCCGGTCAGCAGGAGCGAGGCGAACGCGAGCACGTACCCGTCGACGATCCACTGGAGCCCCGAGACCCCGGTCTTCAGGTCACGGCTGATCGTGGGCAGCGCCACGTTCACGACGGTGTTGTCGAGCATGGCCATGGCCAGGGCGAAGCACATCGTCAACAGGACGATGACCTTCTCCCGGGCGTTCTCGCCTTCGAATCCGAACAGCGGCAGTGGAACTCCGTTCCCAAAGGATTGGTTCGGGCAAGGATACGGTCAGTTCTGGGAACCGACCCGGGAGCCCGATTCTTCCCTGCTACTCGATGGCGTCGTTCGCCTGCCCCGCGAGGAGGATCGTGGGCTCGATGGTGGGGCCGGGCTGGAAGTCGAGGACCATCCAGAAGATGTCGTCATCGGGCCACATGCAGAGCGTGGCCGCGGGCCCGGTCACGCCGAAGTCCGAGCCACTGGCGCACGCATAGGTGACCCCGTCCCGGGTCTCGACCTTCAGCTGGCCGGTGCTGCTCGCGTCGGGCAGGAGCCCCTCGCCCAGCCCACTGGAGAGCGCCTCGAACGCGTCCTGCGCGTTGCCGAGCCCATCGCCCTTCATCCACATCAGCGCGAACCTGGGGCTGAGCGGGTCCCCGTACATCGCCAGGTCCAGGTCGATCCCTTCGGGGATGTCCGACTGTTCCTTGGCCAGGTCGATCAGCTGCTCGAGCTGGGGGACGTCGGCCTGGGGGATGCCCGCCACGGACTCGGGGAACGCCGGCGCCCCCCCTCCCAGCCGCCCCATGAGGAACCACCCCACCACGGCCAGGGCCACGGCCGCCGCTGCGAACGTCGCGATGCCCTTGCCGGCACTCCGCGCTTCCGGCCGGGGCGTAGAGAGAGATCCGGGCGGAGGGGGCATGGGCATGCCGGGACGGTGGACCGCGTAGGGGCCGGCCGCCCCGGGCTGCGTGGGCGCGTACGGGCCGGCCGCCTCCCTGGGCGCGTACGGGCCCGCCGTCACGCCACCCGGCCCGGTCTCGAACCTTCGGTAGCACTTCCAGCAGAAGTGGGCGGTGTCGGCGTTCTGCGTTCCGCAGCCCGGGCAGGCCCGTCCCTGCGGGTCCTGGCCCGCCGGCGCCGCTCCCGTCGCGTCGGTCTGCATGGTGGATAAACCCCCCAGGCACTATCGGCAGGCCCGGCCGGAACCTGAGCGACCCGGGCAGGGCGGGGCCGGCCTCGACCGGGCTCACGCCTCGAGCTGGCCGCGGATGCGGAACATCGTGTCGAGCGTCACGTCCACGCTCTTCCCGGGCATGACGACGAAGCCATGGTTGTTGTCCTGCCGCCACATGCAGAGCGGCGTGGACGGATCCAGTGCTGCGCACCGGTACTCGGTGCCGTCGCGATCGCCCGAGCGCACGTCGAGGTCGGCTGGGGTCGGCCCCCTGTACCACCCACGCCACCGCGGAGAACAGCTCGTCGGTGGTGTCGGAGGCCTGGCCTTCGGTGGTGCCCACGTACAGCCCCACGGTGGAACCCTCCCCGTAGGCGGCCCCCACGGTCTCGAACTCGTCTCCGTCCGCCCCATCGACCACGGCAACCCGGCCTTCGTACTCCCGGGCGGCGGCGGCGTGCATGCGGGTCAGGCCGGCCAGCTGCTCGGGGTACTCGAAGTGGGTCTGTCCGAAGTTCCCGCGCCACGCGTTCACGCCGACGATCACGAGGACGAGAGGGATCAGGCCGACCAAGCCCTTCAGGTTGAGCGTCCGGCGCTTCGGAGAGACCGGGGGTGTGTCCCACGGGCCGGCGTACGGGCCGCCCGGCGCCTGAGGGGGCGCGGACCATGGGCCCGCCGGCGCGGGGGGGACGGGCTGGAGGGCGGGGCCGGCCCAGCCCTGGCCCTCCTGGAAGGGCGTGTAGCAGCGCCAGAAGAAATCGGCGCCGGCCGGGTTGGCGGCCATGCAGCTCGGGCGAGCGTGTAATCTTGATTACGGCCCGGGAATAGGCACGCCGTTCGGGTCCGTTGTTGCAGATGCAGAGGAACGAACAGGAGACAACGAACATGTCCAGCCTCGAGACGAAGGTCCTGCCGCTGCTGCCCCTGACCACCGGGGTGGTGCTCCCCGGCATGGTCGTCACGCTCACGATCGAGTCAGAGGAGGCCCGCTCTGCCGTGGCGGCGGCCCAGGCCACAGGGTCCGAGCTGCTGCTCGTGCCCCGGTCCGGGGCTCGGTATGCGCGAGTGGGAACGGTGGCCAAGGTGGAGGACGTGGGGCGCCTCCAGTCCGGCCTGGAGGCCGTGGTGATCCGCGGCCTGCACCGGGCGGTCATCGGCGCCGGCGTCCCCGGCACCGGCGACGCCACGTGGGTCCAGGTCGAACCGGCCGCCGAGCAGGAGCGGCCCACCGGGCGGGCCGTGGAGCTCGCCCGGGAGTACCGGGCCGTCCTGGAGAACATCGTGGAGTCGCGGGGCGTCCCGCAGGTCGCCGAGTTCCTCCGCGGCATCCAGGACCCCGGCGCGATCGCCGACACGAGCGGCTACTCGCCCGACCTGTCGTTCGAGCAGAAGGTCGAGGTCCTCGAGACGCTCGACGTCGAGCAGCGACTGGACAAGGTGCTGGCGTGGGCCAAGGAGATCCTGGCCGAGCTCAGCCTGAAGGACAAGATCCGCCAGGACGTCCGAGAGGGCATGGAGAAGACCCAGCGGGACTACCTGCTCCGGCAGCAGCTCGAGGCCATCAAGAAGGAGCTGGGGGAGGAAGGCGAGGAGGACATCGTCGCCGAGTACCGAAAGAGGATCGAGGAGTCGGGCATGCCCGAGGGCGCCCGGCAGGAGGCCGAGCGCGAACTGGGACGCCTGGAGCGAACCTCGGAGCAGTCGCCCGAGTACGGGTGGATCCGCACCTACCTCGACTGGATCACCGAGATCCCGTGGGACGTCCGAACCGATGACAACCTCGACATCACGGAGGCCCGGCGGATCCTCGACGAGGACCACACCGGCCTGGGCGACGTGAAGGACCGGATCATCGAGTACCTCGCCGTGCGCAAGCTGCGGCAGGAACGCGGCCTGGGCGAGGCGGTGGGGCGCGGCTCCGGCGCGATCCTCACGCTGGTCGGCCCGCCGGGCGTGGGCAAGACCTCGCTCGGCGAGTCCGTGGCCAGGGCCCTGGGCCGGAAATTCGTCCGGGTGTCGCTGGGCGGGATCCACGACGAGGCCGAGATCCGCGGGCACCGTCGCACCTACGTGGGCGCGCTGCCCGGCCGCATCGTGCGCGGCCTGAAGGAGGCCGGCACGAAGAACCCCGTGTTCATGCTGGACGAGATCGACAAGGTGGGCTCGGACTGGCGGGGGGACCCGTCGAGCGCGCTGCTCGAGGTCCTCGACCCCGCGCAGAACCACACCTTCCGCGACCACTACCTGGAGGTGGACCTCGACCTGTCCGAGGTGCTGTTCATCGCCACGGGCAACGTGGCCGAGACGATCCCCGGGCCGCTGCTCGACCGGATGGAGGTCATCCGGATCGACGGCTACACGGAGGACGAGAAGGTCGCCATCGCCCGCGACCACCTGCTGCGCAGGCAGATCGAGCGGAACGGCCTCCAAGACGGCGAGGTCGAGATCACCGACGAGGCCATCCTCGCCGTGATCGCCGACCACACGCGGGAGGCCGGCGTCCGGAACCTCGAGCGCGAGCTGGGCAAGGTGCTGCGCAAGGTCGCCACGAGGATCGCGTCCGCTCAAGCCACCGCTCCGGTGACCGTCGGCGTGACCGACATCCGCGCCTACCTCGGCCGGCCGAAGTTCTTCTTCGAGGCGGGCGAGCGGACCAGCGTGCCGGGCGTTGCCACCGGCCTCGCCGTGACCGGCACCGGCGGCGACGTGCTGTTCATCGAGGCCACCCGGATGGACGGCGAGCCGGGGCTCGCGCTCACCGGCCAGCTCGGCGACGTGATGAAGGAGTCGGGCGAGATCGCGCTGTCCTACGTCCGGTCGCATGCGGTGAAGCTAGACATCGATCCCGGGCATCTCACCGGGCGGTTCCACGTCCACGTCCCGGCCGGCGCGGTCCCGAAGGACGGCCCGTCCGCCGGCGTGACCATGGTCACCGCCTTGGCCAGCCTCCTGACCGACCGGCCGGTGAAGAGCACGGTCGGGATGACCGGCGAGGTCACCCTCCAGGGCCGGGTGCTGCCGATCGGTGGAGTGAAGCAGAAGGTGCTCGCGGCGCACCGGGCCGGGCTCGCGGAGGTCATCCTGCCGAAGCGGAACGAGGGAGACCTCGATGACGTTCCTCAGCAGGTGCGCGAGGAGATCGCGTTCCATCCCGTCGAGACCATCGACGAGGTCCTGGCGCTCGCCCTCGAGCCGGCGGAGGAAGAGACAGCGGCCGCCGTGGCGTAGGCTACGCGGATGGCGTTCCTGGATCCACGAAAGCGGACGCATGCGCACGCCGGCAAGCGGCT
>DASWJF010000263.1:0-5118 GCA_036397275.1 Actinomycetota bacterium | reverse complement strand
GGAGCGGCTGAAGAAGCTCCGGACCTCGGTGGACGTGCTCACGATGACCGCCACCCCGATCCCCCGGACCCTGGAGATGGCCCTCACCGGCATCCGCGACATGAGCGTGGTGGACACCCCGCCCGAGGACCGGCAGCCGGTCCTCACCTTCGTCGGCCCGTACGACGAGGGCATGGCCCTCGGTGCGGTCCGCCGCGAGCTGCTCCGGGGGGGACAGGTGTTCTGGGTCCACAACCGCGTGGCCACGGTGGACCGCCAGGCCGCGTGGGTGGCCGAGCAGCTTCCGGAGGCCCGCGTCGTGATGGCCCACGGCCAGATGGACGAGGCCCTCTTGGAGATGCAGATGATGCGGTTCTGGGACCGCGACGCCGACGTGCTCGTGTGCACGACGATCATCGAGTCCGGGCTCGACGTGCCGGCGGCCAACACGCTGGTGGTGGACCGAGCCGATCGCCTGGGGCTGGCGCAGATGTACCAACTCCGGGGCCGGGTGGGTCGGTCGAACGAACGGGCCTTCTCCTACTTCTTCTTCCCGCCCGCGCAGCAGCTCACCGAGGAGGCGCACGAGCGACTGGCCAGCATCAGCCGGCACACCGCGCTCGGCAGCGGGTTTCAGATCGCCCTTCGCGACCTCGAGATCCGCGGCGCCGGGAACCTCCTCGGCGCCGAGCAGCACGGCCACATCGCCGCGGTCGGGTTCGAAACGTACGCCCGGCTGCTCCAGGAAGCGGTGGCCGACGTGAAGGGCGAGCCGCTCCCGCAGGAGCGAGAGGTCCGCATCGACCTTCCGGTGAAGGCGTTCATCCCGGTGGGGTGGGTGGGCCAGGAGGCGCTGCGCCTCGAGCTGTACCGCCGGATCGCCACGGCCGGAGATCACGAACGCCTGGAGGAGATCCGGGTGGAGGCCACCGACCGGTTCGGCCGGCTCCCGCCGGAGGTCGAGACGCTCTTCGCGGTGGCGTCGCTTCGGATCACCTGCCTTCGGCTCGGCGTGGAGGTGATCACCACCTACCGCGACCACGTTCGGGCCAAGCCGATCGCGCTCTCCGACGCGCAGACCCTGGAGCTGGCGGATCGGGTCCCGGAGGGCAGGTACCACGCGACCACGTCGACCCTCAACCTCTCGCCCGGGCGGATGGGCCTCGTCGAGCTCCCCGGGTGGGTGGAGCGGGCGCTTCTCGCGGCCACCGGTTCCGAACTCCCCTCTGTTACGATCGCCGGCTGATGCCCCGCCCCCCCAAGCCTCTCGTCGTCCTCGCGCTCGTCGCCGCGCTCGCGCTGTCCGCGTGCAGCGCCGGCCCGCCGCCCGCCGCCGTGATCGGCGACGACCGCATCAACGACGACCAGCTGGCGCAGGACATGGTCGTGTTCCGGTTCCTGGCCGGCCTGAACGGGCAGCCGTGTGGCCAGGCGACGGCGGGGGAGACGGAGCAGTCGGCCTGCGCACGCTTCACGCTTTCCACGCTGATCCGGGAGGATCTGGTCAAGGGCTTCGCCCGGGGCCGCGGCATCACGGTCGACGATGCGCAGGTGGCGGAGACCATCACCGAGGTCCGATCGGCCATCGGCTCGGACCTCGATGCGCAGCTGCAAGCGCAAGACCTGACCGAGGACGACCTCACCCAGATCGTCCGCCGGATCCTGCTGTTCGACGAGGTGGAGGCCGCCCTGGCCGCCACGGAGATCGGCGACGACGAGATCCGGCAGCTGTACGAGCAGCAACGCCAACAGTTCACTCAGATCCACACCAAGCACATCCTGCTCGAGACGGAGGCCGAGGCCGCCCGGATCGCGAACCGGGCAACACGGAGGAACTTCGCGCAGCTCGCCAAGCGGTTCTCCATCGACACCGGGTCCGCACCGAACGGCGGCGACCTCGGGACGGTGGCGGCGTCGACGTTCGACCCGGACTTCGTGCAGGGGGCGCTGGCGCTGGACCCCGGCCAGATCGGCCCGCCCGTCCAGACCCAGTTCGGATGGCACGTCATCCAGCTCGTGAGCGTCGACGTGCTGCCGCTCGAGGAGGTTCGGGACCAGCTCGCCCAAACGCTCCAGGTGCAGGCGTTCTCCGGGTGGCTGAGCGATCAGCTCGCGGAGGTCGAGATCACCGTGAACCCGAAGTACGGGCGGTTCGACCCCGCGACCGGCGACGTGCTCCCCATCCGGAGCACGGCCACCACGCCGGCCACGCCGGCCACAGCGACGGCCACCCCCGGCTCCGCGCCGTGACCGGCCGACCACCCGACGACCTCTTCGCCCACGTCCCGAGCGGCCCCGTCCCGTCGGGCGATGGCGGCGAGCGCCTGCTGGACCTGGTCCGGGTGATGTCGAGGCTCCGGGAGCCCGGCGGGTGCCCGTGGGACCGGGAACAGAGCCACCGCACCCTCGCCCGGCACCTGTTGGAGGAGACCCACGAGGTGCTCGAGGCGATCGATGCAGGCGACCGGGAGCGCCTCCGCGAAGAGCTGGGCGACGTCCTGCTCCAGGTGGTCTTCCACGCACAGATGGCGGCGGAGGAGGGCGCGTGGGACGTCGACGACGTGGCCCGGGGCGTCGTGGAAAAGCTGATCCGCCGCCACCCCCACGTGTTCGGCGAGCTCGAGGTGTCCGGCGCCGACGAGGTGCTCGTGAACTGGGAGCGGCTCAAGGCCGAGGAGAAGGGCCGGAAGCACGTCGAGGACGACATCCCGCCGACGCTCCCCGCCCTGGCCCGCGCGGCCAAGGTCCTCCGCCGCGCCGCCGGGTGGGGCGTCGACTGGCGCACCACGGAGGGCGCGATGGACAAGCTCCGCGAGGAGGTCGAGGAGCTGGCCGGGGCCGCGACGCCGGAGGAGGAAGAGGAGGAGCTGGGGGACGTGCTGTTCGCCGCCGTCGCCGTGGCCCGAAGGCTCGGCTCGGACCCGGAGAGCGCGCTTCGCCGGTCCACCGCGAAGTTCGCCGAGCGCTACGAACGCGCGCTCGCCCGGGCCCGCGAGGAGGGCGTGGACCTCGCCGCGCTCTCCGAGGACGAGCTCCTGGCGTATCTCAAGGCGATCGGCATCCCCCAGGCGGAGGAGGCCCGCCATCAGCCGGGGCCGAACGGCTAAATCCTCCACCTCGGGACTCGTCCGGTGGTGGCCTATCCGCCGATAACCCCGTGGATGGTCCGGCGTGGCCGGTTCGAGCCAGCGACGTCGATCGAACGAGCCAAAGGGGAATCCGGCGTGACGACAGCCCAGGCCAGCGGCCCTCAGACCCACAGGCGGACCGACCCGCTGAGCCGGGAGGCGCTGTTCCGCCAGGTGGGATGCCTGGTGGTGGCGGTCCTGTTGGGGTTCCTGTCGATGGCCGCTCGCCAGGTGGGGCCGGGCAGGTCCGGGGACATCCTCCAGGCCTCGACGCTCGCCGCGCTCACCATCGGGGCGATCATCCTGGTCCCGTGGCATCGGCTCCCCGCCGTGCTGCACCGGGCGCTTCCGTTCGTCTACCTGCTCGTCGCCTTCCTCACCCGGGAGGCCAACGGCGGCGCGGACTCCACCTACGCGCAGCTCGCGCTGCTCCCGGTGCTGTGGGTCGCCGTGTACGGGACCGCCTTCGAGCTCGGGATCACCATGGCCGGCATGGCCGTGGCCCTGGCCATCCCCATGTTCTCGCCTGCCACCGCCGGCGACGACTGGGTCCGGGTCATCGCCATCACCTCGATCGGCGGCTCGATCGGCTTCGTGTTGAACCGGTTCTTCACCCAGCTCCGGAGCCAGAACATCCGGCTTCGCCTCCTGGCCGGCACCGACCCCCTCACGGGTGCCGCCAACCGGCGGGCCTGGGACGAGGAGCTCGGTCGATCCTTGAGCTGGGCGGGACACGAGGGCATGCCGGTCACGGTGGCCCTCCTCGACCTGGACGACTTCAAGGGCTACAACGACCGGCACGGCCATCAGGCGGGCGACCTCCTGTTGAAGGAAGCGTCCGCGGCGTGGCAGGCCATCCTTCGGGCCAGCGATCTGCTTGGCAGGATCGGCGGCGACGAGTTCGCGGTGCTGCTCCCGGGGTGCTCGTTGGAGATGGGCGCGGCCATCGCCCAGCGGCTGAAGGGCGCGAGCCCCTCCGCCCGCTGCTCGATCGGCCTGGCCGAGTGGGACGGCCGCGAGAGCGACGACCAGCTTCTGGCTCGGGCCGATGCGGCCCTGTACGATGCGAAGCAGCACGGACGGGGCCAGGTCACGTTCCTCCACGACGCCGCGCCCGCGGCCGGCGACGGGTCGGACGCCGCATAGCCTTCCGGCGCCACCGAAGTCCGGTTTCCGCCCCTCGGGCGCTCTACAATCGTCCCCCCATGGCCGCCATCGCCTCCCTGGCTGCCCGCGAGATCCTCGACTCACGGGGAAATCCCACGGTTGAGGTCGACGTCATACTGGACGACGGGACCGCGGGCCGCGCGGCCGTCCCCTCCGGTGCATCGACGGGGGAACACGAGGCCCTGGAGCTTCGGGACGGCGACCCCGACCGGTACGGGGGCAAGGGCGTGCTGCGGGCGGTGGACAACGTCGTGGGCGCGATCGGCCCGGCCATCATCGGGCTGGACGCTCTGGACCAGCGAGGGCTGGACGCGCGCCTCATCGACCTCGACGGGACCGCCGACAAGTCGAACCTCGGGGCCAACGCGCTGCTCGGCGTTTCGCTCGCCACGGCCCACGCCGCGGCCGCCGTCCTCGGACTCCCGCTATACCGCTATCTCGGCGGGCCGGGCGCGCATCTGCTGCCCCTGCCCCTGATGAACGTGATCAACGGCGGCGTCCACGCCGACAACGAGCTCGAGCTCCAGGAGTTCATGCTGGCCCCGGTGGGCGCGGCGTCGTTCTCGGAGGCCCTCCGGTGGTGCGCGGAGATCTTCCACGCCCTGCGAGGTCTGCTGAAGGAGAAGGGGCTGGCTACCGGGGTAGGCGACGAGGGTGGGTTCGCTCCGCAGATCGGCACGGCCTCCGAGGCCCTGGAGTTCATGGTCCGGGCCATCGAGAGCGCGGGCCTGGAGCCCGGGGACGAGGTCGCCCTGGCCATGGACCCGGCCGCCTCCGAGATCTACCGGGACGGCCGGTACCGGCTGGAGGGCGCCGACCGGAGCTCGGGCGACATGGTGGCCTT
>DASWJF010000262.1:0-15828 GCA_036397275.1 Actinomycetota bacterium | reverse complement strand
CCCAACATCGTGCTCTGCGGGACCGACTACCACTTCAAGTTCTGCTCGGGCGACCTCATCGTGCATAGCCCGGGGCTGCCGACCGCCGTTCCCCTCGTGCCCCACCGAGGGGCGGTCTCCGAGGGCTTCCCCACCGCCTTCGAGTGGGCCGTATACGTGACCAACAACGATCCCGCAGAGCACCCCTACCTCGTCACGGTCATCGTCAGCTGGACCGGCGGGCGGACCGCGGGTGCGCACTACGTCCAGAGCCAGAGCGTGGTCTTCGATCCCCAAGGGTGCCTCGCCGATACCGTGCACCCGTTTCCCGGCCCGTGTCAGCCGATCTTCGTCACCGACGCCACCCGCGAATCGGGCCGGATCACGATCACCGGCACCGTCACCGGCCTGGGCACCTTGAGCCGCGCCGTCCTGGTCGGAGGGAGCGCGCGGTCCGAGATCCAGAGCGAGCAGGTCTCGCTAGTGCAGGGGACGGCCTCCCAGCCCGGCGCGGAGCTCGTCCTCGACTCCGGGACGCAGACCGTGGGGCTGAGCGGGGCCAGCACCTCGGCCGACGGCAACCCCACGACGGCCGCCGACACTTACTCCTCGGGCACGCTCAGCCCGGCGACAGCCGGCAGCTTGACCGTCACGTCGACCTCGCCCGCCGGCAACAGCCTCACCGTGTCGAACGGCTCGGGAGGCGACGTGGGCTCGACCGTCAGCGGGACGGCCGCCGACGCCCTGACCGCCCCCTGTCCCCTCGGCCTCTCCGAGAACGACCACCAGCCCTGCGGGGCGGGGAGCATCCAGCAGGCCTCGACGCTCTCGGCCACCATGGTCCTGGACGGGCTCATTGTTCAGCTGAACAACGCCACCCTGGCACGGGTCCTTCCCGAAACCGTCCCGTCCACGACCGCCACCGACTTCCAGGAGCAGGCCGGCGCCGACGGACTGGACCGCCAGACCGTCAGCCGCAGGGTGGGGACGGTGAGCCTCCTCAACCTGCCCTCTCGCTTTACCAACACGCCGCCGGGCTTCACATACTATGTCCTGCTCGCGAACTACTCCGACTCGGCCTCCACGGAGGTGGGCACGAACACGTCGGCCCCCTCGGCGTCGATCGGCGGCGGCGTCCTCAGCTACTGGAACGGCTCGGGCTACACCACCGTCACCGTTTCGAACACTCCGACGTCGATCACCCTGCCGACGTTCAGCCACTCCCAGAAGTTCACCGGCAAGGACGTGGTGGTCACGATGTCTGGGACGCTCACCACGGGAGGAGTATCGACCAGGCAGACGGTCTCGGACTCCACGAGGACGTCGGCCGAGGCCATCGTGAAGTCCCCCCTCAAGGCCTCCCTCACGTACACGATCACCATCCAGGGGGTTACCTACGTGAACCTGACCCTCGACGTGGACCTGGGCCAGATCGTGGCAACTGGGACCTACACCCCGGCCCCCACGGGAGGAGCGGCGTGACTCGGATCAGATCTGCGGTGGTTTCGGACGAACGGGGCCTGACTCTGGCGGAGATGATGGTCACCTTGATGATCCTCGGGATCGCCCTCTCCATCTTCCTGTCCGTCCTTGCCTCGGTGCAGCGAGGCGTGGTGCGGCAGGAGCGACTCAGCCTCCGGAACGATCGGGCCCGTCTGGCCATCGAGGCCCTGGACCGCGAGATCCGTTCGGGGAATGTCCTGTACGACCCGGCCTCGGAGTCCGTGCCCTACTACAGCCTCCGCATCTACACGCAGGCCAACGCGCCGACCCGAGGCTCGGCCAGCTGCGTGCAGTGGGTCCTGGAGGGGGAGACGCTCCAGACCCGGCGGTGGCTGCCGTACGCGAGCACGGCCACCGCGTGGCGGACCGTGGCCGAGGGCATCGTCAACCGAACGGTGACCCCCAACGTCCAGCTGTTCACCGTCGACCCCGACCCCTACAAGGGCGGCCGGACGGTTCTGGTGACGCTGCTGGTGAACGATGACTACGCCGACCACCCGGAGCAGACGGTCCGGCTCCAGGCAGCCCTCACGGGGCGCAACACCACCTACGGGTACCTGCAGAGCGCCTGCACCGCTCCGTCCGGTGGCGGGGGCGACGGCGGCGGAGACGACGGATGAGTAAGCGATGCTGACACGGATTCGGCTTCGGGACGAGCGAGGGGTGGCCCTGGTCGTGGCTCTCCTCGTCACGTTCGTCGTCCTGCTCCTGGCCACGGCCGTCCTGTCGCTGTCGCTCCACAACATCGACGCCAGCGGGTACGACCGGCGGCGTCTCCTCTCGATCAACGCCGCGGAGGCCGGGCTCGACGCGTACTACGAGACGATCGAGCGGACGCCGCCCTCGAGCCTGCCGTGCACGCTGTCGGGGACGGTCTCCTCCGGACCCAACACGGCGACCTACCAAGCCAGCATCGAGGTCTACAACGTCGTCGGGGCCGAGATTCCGTGCCCGCCGTCGGGGACGACCGGCGTGGCGGCCCTCATCACTTCCACGGGGCGCGCGGGGAACGCCCTGACTCGGACCATGGAGTCTTACGTCGAGCTCACGCCGATCTATGGGGGGTGGAGCGCAGCCATCTTCGCCAACACGCCCACGACGATCGGGCAGCGGATGACGGTCAACTCGGCGTCCGGCACCGACGGCGACATCTTCGTGAACGGTGACCTGACCATCAACAACAGCGTCAATATCTCAGGGAATCTGTACGTATCGCCGGCCGGGGCCGAGACCGGGGCCGCCACGCTCTCGAACCTGGTCACCGTCCAGTCGAACGTGTGGGCCAACGGCACCGTCACGATGAGCAACGGCGCGACGGTCGCCGGGAACGTCACGTCGTCCACGGGGAGCATCTCCGTCAGCACCCCGGCGACGATCCAGGGAGATGCCACGGCCGCCGGGACGGTGGGGAGCGCCTCGCAGGTCTCCGGGCTGATCACGCAGAACTATGCTCAGGGGCCGCCCCCCAGCCAGGCCCTGCCCCAGATCACGTTTAGCGCGTCCGAGCAGCAAGAGTGGACGAACGCTGGATACGTGATCAAGACGTTCTCAGGATCGAGCAGCACGCCCTGCACCGCCGCCAAGACCTTCATCGCCAGTGTGTCCAGCGGCGCCGAGCCGGCCGGGAACTACGTGGTCCGGGTCATCAGCACCAGCGGCACGCCCTGCGAGATCAAGTACGGGAACAACAGCTCCACGAACGTCCGGGGGCACCTGGCGATCATCACCGACGGGGCCATCAGGATCGAGAACAAGGTCGTCTGGCAGGCGGTGGGCGGGGACCGGAAGCTCTACTTGATCTCGGTCTACCGGTCCGGCCTGGACTGCTCGACGCCCTACTACAACGTGACCACCTCCAACAACACGGACTTCCTGAACACCGCCGGGCAGGACGTGCTGGACGTGTTCCTCTACTCGCCCTGCACCGTCTCTCTGGCCAACCAGAACGCCTTCCGGGGCCAGGTGTTCGGCCAGACCGTGAACATCACGAGCCAGATCAACATGACCTTCGTGCCCACCATCGTCCCTGGGGTCAGCCAGGTCGTGGGCTTCCGCCAGGACCCGGCCTACGTCCGCGAGGTCCAGGCTGAGGTCGAGGGGTAGGCCTCCCACCGCGGATCGGCCCGACCCTCGTCCGATAGGGTTCCTGCACCCGTGATTGTCGTCCGCCTCCTCGTGGCCATCCCGCTCGGGCTGATCTTGGGGAGCTTCAACACCGTGGCCATCCACCGCATCCCCCGGGGAGAGTCGGTGGCGGCCCCCCGGTCCCGGTGCCCCGCCTGCGGCACGCGGCTCCGGAACGCCGACAACATCCCCGTGGTCTCGTGGCTGCTGCTCCGGGGGCGATGTCGAGCCTGTGGGGCCCCGATCTCGCCGATGTACCCGCTCACCGAGCTTGCCACCGCTGTGTTGTTCGCGGCCGCCGCCCTCACCTTCCACCGGATCTGGGTTGCCGTGACCATAGCTCCGTTCCTGGGACTGATGGTGGCCTTGGCGGTCATCGACATCCGCCACCGGATCATCCCCAACCGCCTCGTCTACCCGGCGTTCGCCATCTTCGCCGCCGCCATCGTGGTGGCCGATCTGGCCGGGGCCGGGCCGAACGCTCCCAGGGCCGCCCTCGGGATGCTGGCGTACGGGGGAGGCCTCCTGGTCGTCGCGCTCGTCTCGCCGAGGGGCATGGGGATGGGCGACGTGAAGCTGGCCGGGCTGATCGGCCTGGTCCTGGGAGCCCTGGGCCTCCGGTTCGTCGCCGTCGCCGCCGGCGCGGGCGTCTTGCTCGGGGGAGTGGCGGCCATCGTGGCTCTCATCGCCGGAGCCAGCCGCAAGCAAGCCCTGCCGTTCGGGCCGTTCCTGGCCGCCGGGGCTGTGGTTGCGGCCCTCTTTGGCGAGCAGCTCGCCTCGGCCTACCTCCGCATCGTCGGCTAGGCCGGCCGGGGTCTCCGCCGGCCCACTGTAGGTCTCTCCGTGCCCTCCCAGACATCTCGGAAGCGAGCCCTCTCTGTTGCACATGTGATTCCTGAGAATTACTGACAATTACATCTATGTAATTTCGCCTACCGTGCCGAAAGTGGGTCAAAGGGGTGGTTGACGACGGATGGGGTGGATGTTACGTTGCGCGACCCCACGCATGAGGAGTGTAAGAAGTAGCTGAGAGAGGCTGTTGTGGCGGATGGTGAAAATGGGGCAGAAGTGAGGGATGTGACTAAAGTGACAGTGGCGGCGTGGGGAGAGGGGCGATGAGCAAGCGAAGGCCGTTCGTAGGGGACCGGCTCCTCACCGTGAGCGAGGTGGCGGCGACGATGCGGGTCTCGAACATGACCGTCTACCGGCTCATCAAGAGCGGCCAGCTGCCGGCCATCAGGGTGGGAAAGAACTTCCGGATCCGTGAGTCGGACGTCGACAAGTACCTGTCCGAGCGATCGGTCAAGGCGGAGGGCGACGAGTGATTCGAGAGCGGGCCGTGGAGCGGACCTGGCGGGCCGGCGAGGACGATGGGCTCCTCACCGTGAGCGAGGTCTGTGAGGCCATGCGCGTCTCCAACATGACCGTGTACCGGCTGATCAAGTCCGGCGAGCTGCCGGCCATCCGACTCGGGAAGACGTACCGGGTCCTGGAGTCGGACGTGGAGCGGTACCTCTCCGGACTGCTGGTGAAGGTGGAGGGCGCGTAGGTGGCCAGGACGCGAGTTGGTCTCGACATCGGCTCCACTGCGGTGCGAGCCGCCGAGGTGGGCGGAGGTGATGTGCCCGTGCTCATCCGGGCCGCCCAGGTCCCGCTGCCCCAGGGAGCCGTGGAGAACGGGGAGGTGCGCCAGCCCGCCCTGGTGGCCGAGGCGCTGAAGGAGCTGTGGGATCGCAGCCGCATCCGGGCCAGGCAGGTCCTGCTCGGGGTGGGCAATCAGCGCGTCGTGGTCCGCGAGGTGGCCCTGCCGTGGCTGCCGGAGAAGGAGCTTCGCTCGTCCCTGGGGTTCCAGGTCCAGGAGTTCATCCCCATCTCAGTGGAGGACGCCGTCCTGGACTTCGATCCGCTCGGCGAGTTCGAGCAGGAGGGCCGCCGGATGCTCCGGATCCTGCTCGTGGCGGCCCAGAGGGTCATGGTGAGCGCGGCCGTCGAGGCGGCGCAGGGCGCCAGGCTCGAGCCGGTCGGCATCGACCTTAACCCGTTCGCCCTGGTGCGCGCGGTGGGCACGTCCGACGAGGCGCTGGACCTCGAGACCACCGGCGACGAGGCCGTGGTGGACATCGGCGCCCACGTCACGAACATCTGCGTGCACGACCGCGGCGTGACCCGGTTCGTCCGGATCCTTCCGACCGGCGGCCGGGACATCACGCTGGCCGTCGCCCGCGGCCTCGGCGTCGAGGACGAGGTGGCCGAGCGCCTGAAGCGGGGCGAGGACGGAGAGGGTGGACCCGCCCAGAAGGACGTGGAGCGGGTCGCGCTGTCGCGGGCGGGAAGCTTCGTGGACGAGATCCGGTCCTCGCTCGAGTTCTACACGGCCCAGGTGCCCGGGGCCAGGATCTGGCGTGTGCTGGTCACGGGAGGGGGCTCCAAGCTGAAGGGCTTCATCGAGCTCCTTCAGGAGCGGATCCCGGTGAAGGTGGACCGGGGGCGGGTGTTCGAGCGCGTGAAGTCCGAGCTCGACCTTCCCCCGGATGCGATGGAGGACGCGGAGCCCGTCCTGGCCGTCGCCGTGGGCCTGGCCATCCCCGGGAGGAAGTGATGACGCAGGTCAACCTCCTTCCCCCCGAGCTCCGCGCCCGCGAGGTCACGCGCCGTCAGACCAGTCTCGTGGTGGTCGTGGGCGTGGGCGTGATCGCGCTCGTGGGGCTGTTCTACTTCTTCCAGGTGATGAACCTGTCCCGAGCCCAGGACGACCTAGCGGCCCAGGAGGCCGACAACGCTCAGCTCCAGGCCCAGATCGACGAACTTCAGCGCTTCGCCGACCTCCAGGCGCAGCTCGCCGCGAGGCAGGCCCTGATCCGGACGGTGTTCACAGGCGAGATCTCCTGGTCCAGCGCGCTGCTCGACGTGTCGCGGGTGATCCCCACGAACGCCTATCTGACCAGCCTCATCGGGGCGGTCTCGGCGGCCGCGCCGACGGAGGGGGCGCCCGCCGCGGGGCCCCTCATCGGCAACATGAGCTTCACCGGCCAGGTGTTGGAGACCGACACCCTGGCCTCCTGGCTCACCAGGCTGGAGCAGGTCAACGGGTGGGTGAACGCCTGGTTCAACTCGGCCACCGAGAGCGCGCCGTTCACCCGGATCTACACGTTCACCAGCGGGGTGGACCTCACCGCTGAGGCCACCACGAGGCGAGGAAGCGGGGTCCAGCCGTGAACCGCCGCGCGCCGATCATCGCTGGGGTCGCCTTCGGGGTGGTGGCCGTCCTGGCCGTCATGTTCCTGGTGCTGCCGAAGATGAGGGAGGTGAGCAGCACCCAGGAGCAGCTGGCCGAGGCCGAGACCATTCAGAGCGGCCTTCGGAATCAGCTCGCCAGCCTGAGGGAGGCGGAGGCTCAGGCCCCCGAGGTGAGGCGGCAGATCGCGCAGCTCGCCAACCAGGTCCCGCCCACGGCCGACCTGCCGGCGCTCCTGCGGCTCCTGACGCAGGCCGCCGACGGCTCGGCCGTGGACTTCCTGACCGTCTCGCCGGGGACCCCGACCGCGGACGCGTCGGGGCAGTTCTCCACCATCCCGACGACGGTCTCGGTCACCGGCGGGTACTTCGCGCTGGACGAGTTCCTGTTCCGGCTGGAGACCCTGCCCCGGTCGACCAAGGTCCTCAGCATCTCCATCAGCCCCGGCGGCGCGACCCCCATCACCCCGACCGGAGCGGTCAACCTCAGCATGCAGCTCTCCGTGCAGTTCTACACCACCGACACGAGCGCCGGCCCTGGGTCCCAGCCCGGGCCGTCGGAGACGACCGGAGGAGCCTAGACGATGGCCCTCTCCCCCCGTGACCGGCGCGCGGTGATGATCCTCGGCGGTGTCGCCGGGGCCGCGATCGTCGTCTTCGTGCTTCTTTCGGTGCTACGGGGAGGTGGGGGAGAGGAGGCCCAGCCGACGCTGGTCGAGCCCGGCGGCCCCACCCCGGCGCCCACGGCCACGGCCACCCCGACGCCCCGCCAGACGCTGCCGCCCATGGTCCTGGCCGGGTCGAGGGATCCGTTCTCGATCCCGCCGGCGCTCCAGACCGGGGCCCCGGGCGGCAGCGTCAGCCCCTCGCCGGGGGGCAGCCCCTCGCCGGGGGGCAGCCCGTCGCCGGGGGGCTCACCGAGCCCCACACCGACCGCGCCGGGGGGCGGCTCCAGCACCACGGTGGGCGGCCACACCGTCGTGCTGCTCGACATCTTCGCGGACGGGACGAGGGCCCAGGTGGAGGTGGACGGCGACGTGTTCACGGTCTCCGTGGGCGAGACGTTCGACGACAACTTCCGGCTCGTCTCGATCAGCGGGGAGTGCGCCCGGTTCGTGTTCGGTGACGAGGGGTTCACGCTCTGCACGATCGCGCCCAAGTAAAGCTCCGGCGTCCGCGCACGGGGGGAGCGGTCGCCGGTTGGAGGGCGGTCCCGGCTCCGGGACCGCCCTCCGCCATTCGCGGGTGCTCCCGCGTCGGAGGACCGACGCGGGAGCGCTCACCCCTTCACCTATCATGAGGGCCATGTTGCGGCTGCTCACGGCGGGTGAATCGCACGGCAAGGCCCTGGTCGCGATCCTGGAGGGGCTCCCCGCCGGCGTCCCCATCACGCCGAAGGAGGTGGCCGGCGAGCTGGCCCGGCGCCGCCACGGCTACGGCCGGAGCGGCCGGCAGAAGCTCGAGGGGGACCGGTTCGAGATCCTGGCCGGGGTCCGCCACGGCCGCACCCTGGGGAGCCCCATCGCGATCACGATCGACAACGCCGAGTGGGAAGAGAAGTACAAGGACCTCATGGCGGTGGAGGGCGAGCCTCACCCCTCCGAAAGGCTCACCCGCCCCCGCCCGGGGCACGCCGACCTCCCCGGGGTCCTGAAGTACGGCTTCGACGACGTCCGAAACGTCCTGGAGCGGGCCAGCGCCAGGGAGACCGTGGCCCGGGTGGCCCTGGGGTGCTTCTGCAAGGCGCTGCTCTCCGAGCTCGGCATCCGCGTGGTCTCCCACGTGGTCCGGATCGGGAAGGTGGCCGCGCGGGGCAGGCCGCCTATGCCGGAGGACCAGGAGGCCGTGGACGCCTCGCCCGTCCGCTGTCTGGACGAGGCCACATCCGCCCGGATGGTGGCGGAGGTCGACGCCGCCCAGCGGGGCCGGGACACGCTGGGCGGCGTGTTCGAGGTGATCGCGTACGGGTGCCCGCCGGGTCTCGGCTCCCACGTGCATCACGACCGGAAGCTCGACGCGCGCCTCGCGCTTGCCCTCATGAGCATCCAGTCAGTGAAGGGGGTGGAGGTGGGGGACGGGTTCACTTCCGCGACCCGGCCGGGATCGAAGGCCCACGACGAGATCGTGACCGTGGGCGGGAGGCTCTCGCGAAAGACGGCTCGGGCGGGCGGGATCGAGGGGGGCATGAGCACCGGCCAACCCATCCGGGTCCGGGCCGCCATGAAGCCCATCTCCACGGTGCCCAGGCCGCTCTCCACGGTCGACCTGGCCACGGGAGCACCCGCCGTCGCCATCAAGCAACGGACCGACGTCTGCTCGGTCCCCGCCGGCGGGGTGGTGGGCGAGGCCGCCGTGGCCTTCGTCCTAGCCCACGCGGTTCTGGAGAAGTTCGGGGGCGATTCGCTCCCCGAGACCACGCGGAACCTCCAGAGCTACCTGGCGACCCTGCCATGATCGTGTACCTCGTGGGCATGCCCGGTTCGGGCAAGTCGACCGTGGGACCGGAGCTCGCCCGTCGGCTCGGCGTGTCCTTCGTGGAGCTCGACTCGGAGATCGAACGGGCCGCGGGGAAGTCCGTGTCGGAGATCTTCGCCGAGGACGGGGAGGCGCGGTTCCGCGAGCTGGAAGCCTCGGCCCTCACCGTGGCCGGGGCCCGCGACCCGTCGGTCGTGTCGTGCGGGGGCGGCGTGGTCCTGGAGCCCGCGAACCGGGTCACGCTCCGTGCTACCGGCGACGTGGTCTTCCTGTCGGTCCCCCTGGACGTTCTGAGGCGACGGGTGGTACCGGCGACCGACCGGCCCCTCATCCACGAGGACGCCGACCTGGAGCGGCTGTTCCGGGACCGGGAGCCGCTCTATCGGGAGTTCGCCGCCCACGTGGTTGACGCCGCCGGCCCCCCCGAGGAGGTCGCCGAGGGCATCGAGAAGGAGCTCACCCGGTGGTCCGGGTGACGGTGGCCGTCCCGGGCCGGCCGTACGAGGCGGTCATCGGCTCGGGTGTGCTCGAGCAGGCTGGGACGCACCTTCCGGGGCTGCCCGGGGCGGAGAAGGCCTTCGTGGTGGCGGACCACCGGGTGGCCGGCCTGTACCTGGACCTCCTGGCCGGAGGCTTCGCCTCTCGGGGGCTGGGGGTCGTGCACCTCGGCGTCCCCGAGGGCGAGGAGGCCAAGTCGCTCCAGACGATGACCGCCCTCCAGCGCCAGCTGGCCATGCAGGAGGCCCATCGCGACGACGTGGTGGTGGGCCTGGGCGGCGGGGCCGTGGGCGACCTGGCGGGGTTCGTGGCCGCCACGTACATGCGGGGTGTCCCGTTCGTGGCCGTGCCCACCACCCTCACCGCCCAGGTCGATGCGTCCATCGGCGGGAAGGCCGCCGTGAACCTGCCGGAGGGCAAGAACCTGGTGGGCGCGTTCCATCAGCCGGCCGCGGTGCTGGCCGACGTCACCACGCTCGCCACGCTCGCCGAGCGGGAGTTCCGCTCGGGCCTGGCCGAGGTGGCGAAGTACGCGCTCACGCTGGACCCTTCGATGCTGGAGCTGCTGGAGGGGCGGCTCGACGTCGTGCTGGCCCGAGACCCCGGTGTCATGGAGGATCTGGTGGCCCGGTGCGTGGTGGCCAAGGCCGGGGTGGTGGCGTCCGACGAGCGAGACGCGGGCGAGCGGCTGTTCCTGAACTACGGCCACACCCTGGGCCACGCCCTGGAACGGCTCGACGAGTTCGAAGGGCGATCCCACGGCGAGGCCATCGCGGTGGGGATGGTGTTCGCGGCCCGCCTGGCGGAGGCCCTGGAGGTAGCCCCCCCCGGCCTGGTCGCCCGTCACGTCCGACTGCTGACCTCCCTCGGGCTCGAGCCCGGCGGGGCCCTCCCGGAGGGCGAACGGATCCTTTCGGCCATGCGGATGGACAAGAAGTACCGGGGGGGGATCCGGTTCGTGCTCCTGGAGGACGTGGGACGGCCAACCGTCGTCGGGAGCATCCCGGAGCATGTCGTGGCGACGACGCTGAAGGAGATGGGAGCGGCATGAGGGTGCGGGGGACGACCCGGGTGAGGCGCGAAGCGCCGGGGGGGCGGGAGACGAACGCATGAAGGTGCTGTTCCTGTTCGGGCCGAACCTCGGCTCACTCGGGACGCGTGACCCCGGCCTGTACGGGACGCAGACCCTCGAGCAGATCATGGAAGAGGTCGAAGGCCGCTCCCGAGCCCTCGGCCACGAGGTCGAGTGGCGACAGTCCGACCACGCGGGCGACCTGGTGGGATGGATGGGCGCGGCGGCGGGGGAGGGATTCGGGGCCGTCGTGGTCAATCCGGGGGCCCTCTCCCACTATTCGTACGCGCTCCGAGACGCTGTGGAAGCTTGCGGCGCACCGGTCATCGAGGTCCACATGACGAACATCTACGCGCGCGAGGAGTTCCGGCGGCATTCCGTGATCGCGCCGGTCTGCCGGGTCACGATCGCCGGAGCGGGAGCCGGCGGTTACCACCTGGCGCTGGAGGCCCTGGTGTGGATCACGGCCTGAGGCGGAAGCGGCTGGCGGCGCGACTCCCGGAGCTCGGGATCGATGCCCTGCTCGTCACCCGGCTGCCGAACGTCCGATACCTCACCGGGTTCACGGGCTCGAACGGCCAGGTCATGGTGAGCGCGAACGACGCGGCGTTCTTCACCGACGGCCGGTACACCGAGCAGGCCCGCCGCGAGGTCCCCGACGCGGAGCGCGTGACCTACCTCGACGGGTTCCCCCAGGTGCTGCCGGACGCGTGCACCAGGCTGCGGGTGGCGCGGCTCGGGTTCGAGGCCGGGGGAGTCACCTTCCGGTTCCACCAGGAGCTGAAGGAGCGGCTGAGCGGCGTCGAGCTGGTGCCGGTGGGCGAGGAGGTCGAGCGCCTGCGGTGGGTGAAGGATCCCGAGGAGCTCCGGCTGCTGGACCGGGCCCAAGAGATCACCGACGAAACGTTCCAGGCCGGCCTGGGCACGCTTCGG
Organism: Actinomycetota bacterium; assembly: GCA_036397275.1. Taxonomy (GTDB): domain Bacteria; phylum Actinomycetota; class UBA4738; order UBA4738; family HRBIN12; genus AC-69. The sequence continues at coordinate 4,010 of DASWJF010000262.1, read as the reverse complement.
GAGGGCGTGACCGAGCGGGAGCTGGCCTTCGAGCTGGACGTCGAGATGCGTCGCCTGGGGGCCGACGGTCCGGCCTTCGAGACCATCGTGGCCTTCGGCGAGAACGCGGCGGAGCCTCATCACGAGCCCGTGGGCCGGCCGATCCGTCCCGGCGACGTGGTGAAGATGGACTTCGGGGCCCTGGTGGAGGGCTACCACGCCGACATGACGCGGACCGTCGCGTTCGGGGAGCCCCCGGCCGCGCTGAGGGACGTCCACGACCTGGTCCTTCGAGCTCAGCGGGCCGGGATCGACGCCGTGCGGGGCGGCGCCGCGGCCGCGGACGTGGACCGGGCGGCCCGCGAGGTGATCGAGGAGGCGGGGTACGGGGGCGCCTTCCCCCACGGGCTGGGACACGGCGTGGGACTCGAGATCCACGAAGGGCCGCGCCTCCGCCGGGGCAACGACGAGGTCGTGCCGGCGGGGGCCGTGGTCACCGTGGAGCCGGGCGTGTACCTCCCGGGGCTGGGCGGCGTGCGCATCGAGGACATGGTCGAGGTGACGGAGGATGGCGGCCGGGCCCTCCCCCGGTCGGCCAGGAAGCTCATCGTGGTGTGATGCCGGCCGCGGCCGGACCCTAGACTGGTCGCCCCGGATCGCTGGCGAAGGAGCACCGGTGAGCGTTTCCACCAACGACCTGAAGAACGGTATGACGCTCGACCTCAGCGGAACGCTGTTCCAAGTGGTCGAGTTCCAACACGTGAAGCCGGGCAAGGGCGGCGCGTTCGTGCGGACCAAGCTCCGAAACGTGAAGACCGGGGCGGTAGTGGAGCGGACCTTCAACGCCGGCGTGAAGGTCGGCCTGGCCATCGTGGAGCGCAAGGACATGCAGTACCTGTACCGCGACGGCGACGCCTTCATGTTCATGGACATGGAGACGTACGAGCAGATCGGAGTGCCCTCCGACGTCGTGGGTGCCATGGCGGGCTTCCTGGTCGAGGGGAGCACGGCCTCGGTCGCCATGTTTGAGGGGACCCCCATCGCCGTCGAGTTGCCGGCCTCGGTGGTGCTGACCGTGACCGAGACCCAGGGCGCGGTGCGGGGCGACACCCGCACGAACGTGATGAAGCCGGCGACCTTGAACACCGGCCACGTGGTGCAGGTACCGCTGTTCGTCGGAGAGGGCGAGAAGGTCAAGGTCGACACCCGCACCGGCAACTACATCGAGCGGGTGAAGTAAGCGGCCGTGACCTGGCGGAGGCAGGCCCGGCGCCGGGCCCTCGACATCCTGTTCCAAGCCGACGTGACGGGCCTGGACCCTCGGTCCGTGATGGAGGAGTGGGAGGTGGCCGGCCGGGATGTCCCGCGGTTCGCCCGGGAGCTGGTGGAGGGGACGGCCGCGCACCGGGCCGAGATCGACGCCCTGCTCGGGCGGTACGCGGAGGGGTGGACCGTCGAGCGGATGGCGGCCCTGGACCGAACCATCCTTCGGATCGCCTGCTTCGAGCTGCTCCACCGGACGGACACCCCGACGGCCGTGGCCATCGACGAGGCGGTGGAGGCGGCGAAGGAGCTGTCCACGGAGGACTCCGGCCGGTTCGTGAACGGCATCCTCGGCCGGATCGCCCGGGAGGAGCTGGAGGACCGGACCGCTCCGCCCTGACGGCGGGAGCGGGGCCGGAGCTACTCGGAGGGGTTCTCGGCCCTGTCCTCGGAGGTGGTCTCCGCCGCCGGCTCGGAGGGGGCCGCCTCGTCGGCGTCGGCGGCACCGTCCTTCATGCCCCTCTTGAACTCGCTGGACGAGCGGCCGAGGGAGCGGGCGAGCTCGGGGAGCTTCTTCGCGCCGAACAGCAGCACGATCACCGCGAGGACCACGATCCACTCAGGTCCGAAGCTTGGCATGCGTCCGCCTTCCGGGTTGTGACCTCCATAGTGTAGGCCCTGGAGCGCCCGGTTGCGCCCGGTCGTTGCCGCCGGCCCTGCTGCGGGCTATCCTCCGTGCCGAGGAACTTCCCCTTTAAGTCCGGTCCCGTGAGGCCGGGAAGGGAGACAGAGGATGCTGCTCGAAAGGCGCGCCCAGCCGCCGCCGCGGTTGGGCGTTCGTTCATGCGGGGGGGTTCGAAGGGGCGCTCGCCCCGAGCGGTGCGTGCCCGCGGTGATCCAGCGAGCGGACCCCCCGAGCCGATGAAGTCCGGGCGCCTCCTGGATGCCGGCGAGATCCACCGAGCGGTGACCCGGATCGCCCACGAGATCCTGGAGCGGAACAAGGGCGCCGAGGGCCTGGTCCTCGTGGGGATCTCCGCCCGGGGTGACGATCTGGCCCGCCGCCTGGCCGTCGAGATCGAGCGGATCGAGGGCGTCAAGCTCTCCGTCGGGGTCCTGGACATCACCTTCTACCGGGACGACATCGGCATGCGGGCAGAGGCCCCCGAGGTCCACGAGACCCGCATCGACTTCGACATCACCGGGAAGACCGTCGTCCTGGTCGACGACGTGCTGTTCACGGGACGAACGATCCGGGCTGCCATGGACGCGCTGGTCGATTTCGGCCGGCCCACCTCCATGCTGCTGGCCGTGCTGGTGGACCGGGGCCACCGGGAGCTGCCGATCAGGGCCGACTTCGTGGGGAAGAACGTGCCCACACGCAAGGACGAGTCCGTCCGCGTCGCGCTGGAGGAGGTGGACGGGGAGGACGCCGTGTACGTGGAGGAGCCACCATGAGGAGAGGGACATGAAGAAGCACCTGTTGTCGATCAACGACGTGTCCGCGGAGGACGTCGTGCGGATCCTGGACACCGCGGAGTCCTTCCGGGAGGTCGGGACCAGGGTCATCAAGAAGGTTCCGGCGCTTCGTGGCCGCACCGTAGTGAACCTGTTCTACGAGACCTCGACCCGCACGCGGATCTCGTTCGAGCTTGCGGCCAAACGCCTGTCGGCCGACGTGATCAACTTCTCGACCAGCGGCTCGTCGGTGGCCAAGGGGGAGAGCCTGAAGGACACGGCCCTCACGCTCCAGGCGATGGGGGCGGACGCCATCGTGATCCGGCATTCCTCGTCGGGATCGCCGTACACGCTGACGAAGTGGGTGCGAGGGAGCGTGCTGAACGCCGGGGACGGGACCCACGAGCACCCCACACAGGCCCTGCTCGACCTGTACACGATCCGGGAGAAGGTGGGGCGGTTCGAGGGGCTGCGGGCCGCCATCGTCGGCGACGTGCTCCACTCTCGCGTGGCCCGGTCGCTGTCCTTCGGGCTGGTGAAGATGGGCGCCGAGGTCACGCTGGTCGGGCCGCCCACGCTGATCCCGCCGGACGCCCCGGCCTGGGGGGTGCAGGTCTCCCACGACATCGACGGCGTCCTGCCGAAGCTCGACGTGTGCTACATGCTCCGGGTCCAGCGCGAGCGGCAGCGCCAGCAATACTTCCCGAGCGTTCGCGAGTACTCGCGGCTGTTCGGGCTGACCCGGGACCGGGTGGGGATGCTGCCCGAGGGCTGCCTGATCATGCACCCCGGCCCCATGAACCGGGGCGTGGAGATCGAATCCGACGTCGCGGACCTGCCTCAGGCGGTCATCGAGGAGCAGGTCACGAACGGGATCGCGGTCCGGATGTCCCTGCTGTACTTGATGCTCGGCGGCAGCGGTGAGGGGCCGGGCGATGAGTGAGCGGACGCTGTTCCGGGGGGCCCGGGTCGTCGACCCCACCTCCGGCCGAAACGGTGTGGCCGACGTCTTGGTCTCAGACGGCGCGATCGCCGCCGTGGGGGAGGAGGCCCCGTCGAAGGGGGCGACGGTGTTTGGGTGCGAGGGGCTGATCCTGGCCCCGGGGCTGGTCGACCTTCACGCGCACCTGCGCGAACCCGGCCGGGAGGACAAGGAGACCGTGGAGACCGGCTCGCGGGCCGCGGCGGTGGGCGGGTACACCGCGGTGGCCGCCATGGCCAACACCGACCCGGTGGCCGACAACACCGCGGTGATCGAGGAGGTGCGTTCGCTCGCGGCTCGGGCCGGGTTGTGCGACGTGCTCCCGGTG
>DASWJF010000261.1:0-1520 GCA_036397275.1 Actinomycetota bacterium | reverse complement strand
CACAACGAGACCGGCGAGCCGTTCGACATCGAGTACCGCATCCGGGCCACCGACGGGCGATGGCTGTGGGTCAGGGACCAGGCCACCATCGTCCGCGACGAGCAGGGCCGTCCGCGGTTCTCGCAGGGCGTGATGACCGACATCACGGACGCCAAGCTCGCCGAGGAGGCGCTCCGCGAGCGGGAGCAGCGGGAACGCGAGGCCGCCGAGCGCCTGCGCGCGCTCGACGAGATGAAGAACGCGTTCCTGGCCGCCGTCTCGCACGAACTCCGCAGCCCGCTGACGTCGATCCTGGGCCTGGCCCTCACGCTCGAGCGCCAGGACCTGTCGAAGGCCGACCGGCGCGACCTCCTCGACCGGCTGGCCTCGAACGCCCGGAAGCTCGACAAGCTGCTGAAGGACCTTCTCGACATCGACCGGCTGAGCCGGGGCATCGTGACCCCCCAGTACCGGCCGACCGACCTCGGGGCGCTGGTTCGACGGACCGTCGACAGCCTGGAGGTGCCGACCGGCCGGCGGGTCCTGGTAGAGGCGAAGGCCGTCGTTGTCCCGGCCGACCCGCCCAAGGTCGAGCGCATCGCCGAGAACCTCCTCGCCAACGCGTTCCGCCACGGCGGGCCCGACGCGACCGTCTGGGTCCACGTGCGCGAGGAGGACGGCGGGGCGCTCCTCGCCGTGGAGGACGACGGCCCGGGGGTGCCGAGACACCTCCAGAAGGCCATCTTCGAGCCCTTCCGGCAGGGCCCGACCGCCTCTCCCCACTCCCCCGGCACCGGCATCGGGCTCTCGCTGGTCGCCATGTTCGCCGAGCTTCACGGCGGGAAGGCCTGGGTGGAGGAACGCGATGGCGGCGGGGCGTCGTTCCGGGTGTTCCTGCCCATGGTGCCGCCGCAGTGGACCGCCGACGAGGAGCTCGAGACGCAGAGCCTCGATGCAACGAGCACGGGCTAGACTGGATCGGATGCCTGGCCGGGACCACAATCCGCACAAGCGGCGCCTGTACCTGCCGACCGTGTCCGCCGTCGCGGACTCGGGGATCGTGACGCTCGAGGACTCCCATGTGGCGCATTCGGTGGGGTGCGCCCAGACCGCGCAACCCGCGACCCGCCGCCCGGAGTGGCTGAAGGTCAAGGCCCGCACGGGCCCCAACTACACCGAGCTGAAGCAGCTCATGCGGGGCCTCTCCCTGCACACGGTGTGCGAAGAGGCCGCGTGCCCGAACATCTACGAGTGCTGGGAGGAACGGGAGGCCACGTTCCTGATCCTTGGCGACCGGTGCACCCGGCGGTGCGGATTCTGCGATGTGATGACGGCGAGGCCGGACCCGGTCGATGAGGAGGAGCCGGTGCGGATCGCGGATGCGGCGCGGGCCATGGGACTCCGGTACGTCGTGCTCACCGGTGTGGCCCGCGACGACCTCCCCGACGGCGGGGCGAGGATCTGGGCGGCGTGCATCCGGGCCGTGCGCGAGGCCCTCCCGGGGTGCGGCGTCGAGGTGCTGCCGACCGACTTCGCCGGCG
>DASWJF010000260.1:0-5304 GCA_036397275.1 Actinomycetota bacterium | reverse complement strand
GGCTCCGTGGAACGGCGCGACGTGCTCGAGGCCTACGTCGAGCACGTCCTCACGTTCGTCGATCCATCGAACGTCGCGCCCCTTGAGGTCGTCGCGGACACCGCGAACGGCATGGGCGGCCTGATCGTCCCGCCGGTGATGAGGCGCCTGCCGGTCACGCTGGTTCACCTGTTCCCCGAGCTCGACGGGACCTTCCCCAACCACCCGGCCGACCCCATCCAGCCCGAGAACCAGCGCGACCTGATGCGAACCGTCCTGGAACGTCGGGCCGACATCGGCCTCGCCTTCGACGGGGACGCCGATCGGGTGTTCCTGGTGGATGAGCGGGCCGAGGGCGTGAGCGGCTCGGAGGTCACGGCCCTGGTGGCGCAGGCCATGTTGAACCGATACCCGGGTGCGGCCATCGTCCACAACCTGATCTGCTCGTGGGCGGTACCCGAGGTGATCCGGGAGAACGGCGGGACGCCGGTCAGGACCCGGGTGGGCCACTCGTTCATCAAGCAGGTCATGGCGGAGAGCGGGGCCGTGTTCGGGGGCGAGCACTCCGGCCACTATTACTTCCGCGACAACTACCGGGCCGACTCCGGCCTGATCGCGGCCGTAGTGGTCCTGGAGCAGCTGTCGCTCGCCGGGGTCCCGCTGTCGAAGTTGCTCGAGCCGTTCCGGCGGTACCGGGCGTCCGGCGAGATCAACTCCCGGGTGGAGGACAAGCAGGCGGCCATCGACAAGATCGCGGCCGCCTTCGCCGATGGACGCCAGGATCGCACCGACGGCCTGACGGTGGAGTTCGACCGCGACTGGTGGTTCAACGTGCGACCGTCGAACACCGAGTCGCTCCTCCGCCTGAACGTCGAGGCCAGGACGGAAGAGCTCCTGAAGGAGAAGACCCGGGCGGTGCTCGACCTCATCCAGCGCGAAGGAGGCCACTCGTGACGATCGATCCCGAGCTGCTCGAGATCCTGGTGTGTCCGAACGACCGGGGGGACATCGAGTATCGCCAGGACGAGGGGGTCATCGTGTGCCTGAAGTGCGGCTACCGATATCCGGTCCGCGACGGCATCCCGGTGATGCTGATCGACGAGGCCATAAAGCCCGGGGCCGCCAAGAAGAAGCGCCGGTGATCGACCTCGACGACGAGGTGGCCGTCCGGGCCGGGGACCCCGGGGGGATGTTGGCGACGATCGCCGCCCTCCCCGGGCACTGCCGGGAGGGATACCGGCTGGGGCGGGAAGTCGCGCCGGCGCCGTCGGCCCAGGGAGTGACGGCGGTCGCCGTGTGCGGCATGGGGGGATCGGCGGTGGCGGGCGACGTGATCCGGGCCCTGTACGCCCACCGTCTGGCGCTGCCGGTGGTCGTGGTGCGCGCGTCCGAGCTGCCGGCGTTCTGCGGCCCAGACACGCTGGTGCTCGCATCCTCCTATTCCGGCGACACCGCCGAGGTGATGGAGTGCTTCGAGGAGGCCGTCGAGCGAGGGTGCCGCCTGATCGCGGTGACCTCGGGCGGACGGCTCTTCGCCCGGGCCGGAGAGCTCGGCCTGGCCCGCGTGCTCGTGCCGGCAGGGCTGATGCCGCGAGCCGCCCTCGGATACCTCGTCCTGGGGTCGCTAGGCGCGCTGGAGACGGCGGGGCTCGTCCCGCCGCTCCCCGAGGACGTGGAGGAGGCCGCCGACGAGCTTTCGTCCCTCGCGGCGACCTGCGCGCCGGCCGTCCCCGCGTCGGTGAACCCCGCCAAGCGCGTGGCCCGGGCCATCGGCGATCGGGTCCCGGTGGTGTGGGGAGCCGAGGGCCTCGGCTCGGCCGCGGCCATCCGGTGGAAGACCCAGTTCAACGAGAACGCGAAGATCCCGGCATGGGCCTCGGCCCTCCCCGAGCTCGACCACAACGAGGTGGTGGGGTGGTCGGACGGCGCCGGCTCGCGGTTCTTCCTGGTGGCCCTGCGGCACGAAGGGGAACCGGCCGGCGATGCCGCCCGGTTCCCCCTGTCGATGGACGTCGCCCGGGAATCCGGGGCTCACGTGGAGGAGGTGTGGGCGCGCGGGTCCTCGGATCTCGCCCGGTTCCTCTCCCTCGCCATGACGGGAGACTTCACGTCCGCGTACCTCGGGATCGCCCGAGGGGTCGACCCCACGCCGGTCGACGCCATCGCGCGCCTCAAGCGGGCGCTGGCGGAGGCCTGAGCGGTGACCGGGCTCCCCGGGCCGGGCGACTCCCTGGCCGACCGGGCGGCCGAAGCCGTTCGGTCGCGCACCGCGACCTCACCGGCCGTGGCCATCGTGCTGGGGTCGGGCCTGGGCGCGGCCGTGGACGAGCTCCGCGAGGAGGCGAGCTTCTCGTTCGACGAGCTTCCAGGGTTCCCCCGCCCCACCGTCCCCGGCCACGCCGGACGGCTGGTGCTGGGCGAGCTGGCCGGGGTTCCGGTGGTGGTGTTCCGGGGGCGGATCCACTTCTACGAGAGCAACGAGATGCCCGTGTGCGCGCTGCCCATCCGGCTGGCCCGGCTACTCGGGGCGGGGACGGCCATCCTCACCGCGGCCACCGGCGGGATCGCCCAGGGCCTCGACACCGGCCACCTCGTCGTCGGCACCGACCACATCAACTTCATGGGGGCGAGCCCGCTTCGGGGGTGGCGGCACCCGGACGGTTCGCCTCCGTTCGTGGACATGGTGGGAGCGTACGACGCCGAGCTGGCCGACCTCGCGGTGGAAGCCGCGGAGCGGGCCGGCGTCCCGGTGTCGCGCGGCGTGTACGCAGCCATGTCCGGGCCGGCCTACGAGACGCCGGCCGAGATCGAGTTCCTCCGGCGGTCCGGCGCCGCGGTGGTCGGCATGTCCGTGGTTCCCGAGGCCGTGCCGGCCAGGGCCCTGGGGATGCGCGTGCTGGGGCTGTTCTTCGTCACGAACAAGGTCGGGGTGCAGGTGAGACACGAGGACGTGGTGCAGGCCTCCGACAAGATGGCCGGCGCCATCGGGACCGTGATCCACGACGTGCTGTCGAAAGGAGCGGGATGGACTGCGACGTGAAGGATCTCGGCCTGGCCGGGAAGGGGCGCGAGCGGATCGAGTGGGCGGCCGGCGAGATGGGCGTCCTCACTCTAATCCGGGAGCGGTTCGAGAAGGAGCGGCCCCTGGAGGGGATCCGGATCGGCGCGTGCCTCCACGTGACCAGCGAGACGGCGAACCTGGTGGAGACGCTGAAGGCCGGCGGGGCCGAGGTGGCCCTGTGCGCTTCGAACCCGCTGTCCACCCAGGACGACGTGGCGGCGGCGCTGTGCGACCAGAGCCGGATCGACGTCTTCGCCATCAAGGGGGAGGACAACGACACGTACTACCGGCACATCAACGCGGTGCTGGACCGCCGGCCGCACGTCACGATGGACGACGGTGCGGACCTCGTCAGCTTGCTGCACCGGGAGCGGGAGGAACAGATCGCCGAGGTTATCGGGGGCACCGAGGAGACCACGACGGGTGTGATCCGCCTCCGGGCCATGGCGAAGGACGGCGCGCTCCGGTACCCCATCGTGTCGGTGAACGATGCGGACACGAAGCACCTGTTCGACAATCGGTTCGGCACGGGGCAATCGACTGTGGACGCCATCATGCGGTCCACGAACCTGCTGATCGCCGGGCGGACCGTGGTGGTGTGCGGGTATGGGATGTGCGGCCGGGGCGTGGCGTCCCGCGCGCGCGGGCTGGGGGCCAAGGTGGTGGTCACGGAGGTGGATCCGCTTCCGGCCCTCGAGGCGGCTATGGAGGGATACGGCGTGATGCCGCTCCGGGAGGCGGCACGGATCGGCGACGTGTTCGTGACCGTCACCGGCGACCGAGGCGTGATCCGCCGGGAGCACATGGAAGTCATGAAGGACGGGGCGGTCCTGGCGAACGCGGGGCACTTCGACGTGGAGATCGACAAGGCCGCCCTCGAGGAGCTGGCCGAGGGCAAGCGCCGGATCCGCGAGTTCGTGGACGAGTACCGACTCGCCGACGGCAGGCGGCTGCACCTGCTGGCCGAGGGGCGGCTGGTGAACCTGACCGCGGCGGAGGGGCATCCCGCCGCGGTCATGGACATGTCGTTCGCCAACCAAGCCCTTGCGGTGGAGTGGGTGGTGAAGAACCGCGGGTCGCTCGGGGCCGGCGTGTATCCGGTTCCGGCCGAGATCGACGCGGAGGTGGCCAAGCTGAAGCTTCGGGCCATGGGCCTGGAGATCGACGAGCTCACGCCGGAGCAGGAGGAGTACCTTCGCTCGTGGGAGCAAGGGACCTAGGCGTTCCGGATGGCGGAGAGCCCCGTGAGCGAGCGCATCTCGGTGCGGGCTCGGTTCGAGCGCTTCCCCGCCACCGTGAAAGGGGCCTTCATCGTCCGAGGTGAGGACCCCGACCCTCATCAGGTCGTGTTCCGCGAGGCCCGGGTGGTGTCGGTCGGAGGGCGGGACGCCCACGAGATCCCCATGGGGTCCACGACGCTGGACGTGGCGCCCCGGCGGGACGTGTTCGTGCCGTTCGAGATGGGTGTGACCGATCTGGACCCGGGTTGGTACGAGCTGGAGTGCGACCTCGACGTGGACGGCAGGCCCGGGACGTTCCCGGGGGGGAAGCGCTTCTCGGTGGCGTGGCCCAGAGCCACGGTCCGGCGGGGCCAGATTCCGGTGGGCCGCGAGGTGAAACTGGGCGATGGGGCCCGCGTGCAGGTGGAGCAGATCGACTGCGGCGGAGACTCGATCAAGTTCCACTTCCAGGTCACCCCGCCCGAGCCGGTCGTGCTCCGGTTGTCCGCCGACGGAAGGCGGCTCGAGGTCCTCGATGCGGACTTCGAGGAGGCGAGTGGGCGAGGGAAGGTGCTTGCCTACCCGTTGCTCCGGGCCCACCGGACGCTTCGGATCGAGGTCCGGAGGCGAGGCAAGGGCGCGGAGGGCCGCCTGGACGTGCCGCTTCCCTAGAGCGAGGGCTGGACCGTCGGCGGCGGGCGCTACGGTCCCGTCGTGCTCGAGCGGCTCCTCGACGTCGTCTTCCCGAAGCGATGCGCCGGCTGCGGCAGCGGCGCCTGGCCGTTCTGCCCGCCGTGCCACGCCGGCCTGACCGCGCTCGCTCCGCCCTGGTGCCTCCGATGCGGCTTCCCGTCGGCACGCGACGTCCCGACGTGCCGGCAGTGTCCGCCGCCGGAGATCGATGTGGCCAGGGCACCCTTCCTGTTCCGGGGGCCCGCCCGGCGCGCGGTGCACCGGCTGAAGTTCTCGGGCTGGCGGGCCGTGGCCGAGGCGCTGGGGGAGGCCATGGCAACATTGTCACCGTGGCCCGCCGACGCCGTGACC
>DASWJF010000259.1:0-4037 GCA_036397275.1 Actinomycetota bacterium | reverse complement strand
CCCCCCCCCCCCACTTCCATGTACCCCCGACATGGGCAGTCACTTGCAGGTGGGAGTTCTGCCGGGCGGAGGTGATGCTAATGGTGGCCACAGGCAAGGGCTCCGCCGCGAGGCAGTATCCGATCAACCTTCGTCGCCCGGCCTCCTGACCAGCGGAACTTGTCCCCGGATGCCGGGGGAGTCTAGAGTCATGGTTCCGCACCCGACCGTCCTCGGAGGGGGAAGCGATGGGCGAGTCTCCGAACGGTCCGGGGACGAGGACGGCTCCCCGGGCCGTCTACCCACCAACCCGGCACGCGCATGCGCTCGGCGGTCGCGACCCACCCCCTCGCTCCGCCTCCAACTGCTTCGTCCCCCGGAAGAAGTAGGAGGAAGGATATGCAGGTACGCATCCGATGGTTCACACTCTCCGTGTCGGCGGTCATGCTGGTGGCTCTGGCCCTCCCGGCATCCGCCGATCACGCGACGCGGCCCAGCACCGGGAACATCCATGCGAAGGGTCATAGCGCGCACCCGGCCACGTTCGCCGTCCCGGACGGCCAGCGGAAGATCAGCTCCGACATCGCCTTCTGGGGCAACGTGGCCTTCGAGGGCAACTACGACGGGTTCCGAGTCATCGACATCTCGGATCCGGACAACCCCACGCTGATCTCCCACCCCGAGTGCAACGGCGACCAGGGAGATATCCTGATCTGGGAGAACATCCTGGTCCGGTCGTGGAACTCGCCGGCTCCCGCCGGACGGACCTGCGACGGCGAGGCGGTGCCGGTCGGGTTCGAGGGGCTCCACATATGGGACGTCAGCAACCTCGAGGACCCCGACCTGATCGGCGAGGTGGAGCTCAGCGCCAGGCCCGAGGCCGACGCCTTCGGCTGCGGCTCCCACACCGCAACCCTGGTGCCCGACCTGGAGAACGACCGCCTGCTTGTCTACAACCAGACCTCGGGCGGACCGTGCCCGTTCATCGGGATCGTCGAGGTCCCGCTCGACGACCCGGCCAGCGCCGCGTTCCTTCGCAATGAGCCCCTCGTCGGGGCGGGCGCGTGCCACGATTCCGCCGTGATCCTGGGCGAGGTGAACATGATGGTCTGCGCCAGCGCGGCCCAGGCCAACGTCTACGCTCTGCCCGACGGAAGCCTGCACGATCCCGAGTTCCTGTACACGATCTCGGAAGCGGGGGTCGGTGTCGGAGGAAACTGGCACTCTGCCGGGTTCACCTGGGACGGCGAGGTCATCATCCTCGGCTGGGAGCCTGGCGGGGGCGGCCAGGCCGAGTGCGAAGAGGGGGACCCCGACGTCAAGAAGAGCATGTTCTTCTACGACGCCGCCACTGGGGCCAAGTTGGGGCAGTGGGTGCTGCCGCGGCCGCAAGGCCCGGATGAGAACTGCACGATCCACAACTACAACATCGTGCCCCTCCGCAGCGGCCGATACGTCGCGGTGAGCGGGAACTATCAGGCCGGCACGTGGGTCACCGACTTCACCGACCCGGCGAACCCGGTGACCGTGGCCTGGTCGGACCCGCCGTCGCTGGGACCCGGCCCATTCTGCGGTGCCAGCGTGCCTCCGGGCTGCCAGCTCGGCGGGGCGTGGTCGTCGTACTGGTACAACAACTTCGTCTACGAGTCGGACATCACCACCGGCCTAAACGTGTTCCGCGTCAGCGACAGCCGCACCGGCGGCGCCATCCGGCTGGGGCACCTGAACCCGCAGACCCAGGAGTTCTCGATGTAGGGAGGCATCGCGAGCAGGCTCCAGTTGGGGGTGGGCGAAACCTTCGCCCACCCCCCACTATCATCCCGGCCACATCGGCGGATCGGAGCGTTCACGGTGACCGTGGGGACGGGGGCGGGCACCCTCCTGGTGCGCGCGGCCGCGGCGTGGCTGGGGCCCGGGAAGGTCCTGAACGACGTGGCGGTGGTGTGCCGCGGCGGGGAGGTCTCCTGGGTCGGGTCGTCTCGGCTGGCCCCTGAGGCGAACGACGAGCTCGAGGTCGATGGCTTCCTGATGCCGGCGGTCGCCGACCGCCACGTCCACATCGGGCTGGCCGACCCTGGCGCCGTCCTCCTCGGCGGCGTGACCGCCGTCCGCGACCTGGCCTGGCCGCCCGACGTGATCTTCGGGATGGCCGACGCTTCGGAGATGCCCACGTTCAACGGGCCGCTGATCCGGGCGGCCGGCCCCATGCTCACCGGACCCGGCGGCTACCCGACGGCCGATCGATGGGCGCCCCCGGGGACCGGCCTTGAGGTGCGGGGGGCCGACGAGGCGGCGAAGGCGGTGCTAGCGCTGGCCGACCGGGGGGCGGCGGCCGTCAAGGTCTCGCTGAACGCCGAGGCCGGGCCGACCCCGACTGATGCCGAGCTGGCGTCCATCGTCCAGGCGGCGCACCAGCGGGGACTGCCCGTCACGGCCCACGTGCAGGGGAAGGGCCAGGCGGAGCGGGCGCTCGGCGCCGGCGTCGACGAGTTCGCCCACTGCCCGTGGACGGAGCGGCTGTCCGATCGCGTGATCGAGGCGGCGGCGAAGACCATGCGGATCGTCTCCACCCTCGACATTTGGAGCTACGGCAAGGTGACCCCGGAACTCCGGACGGCCGCCGACAACCTGGCTCGGTTCCGAGCCGCGGGAGGTACCGTCGTGTACGGCACTGACCTCGGCAACGGCCCCATCCCTCCGGGGATCGACGTGCGGGAGGTCCTGCTCCTCCACGAGACGGTCGGCATGACGCCGGATGAGATCCTGGAAGCGATGGTCATCGGGCCCCTCCAGCCCGGGGCCCCGGCGGACCTCATCGCCCTGGCCCGAAGCCCTCTCGAAGGGCTCGATGCGCTGGGAGACATGAAGCTCGTGGTCCGAGCGGGCCGCGTGGTCACCGGCCCCGGACCACCCGGGTGAGTGCGGAAGTTAGAGTGGGTGCAATGGCATTGCCCCCCCGCCTGCTCGTCGTGGCACTCCTGTCCACGATGCTCCCGATGGCGTGCCGGCAGGCTTCCGAGCCGGCGCCCGCATCGCCCGACTCCACTCCGGTCCGACCGTCCCCATCAGTCGTGGAGCCATTCACCGGCGTCTGGCCGTTCGACAGGGCGGAGGAGGCACTCGCGTGGCAACTGGCCGTCGACGCCGGCCGTCGCGCCTGGGCGCTCGATCCGGCCCGGGTGTCGGCGCGGTACGCGAGATCGGTCCTCCGGTGGGGCTTCCCAGAGGTGCGCCAAGCGGACCCCCACACCTTTGAGATCACGGACCCCGGTTCGGGTGCCATCGTCACGGTCCAAGTTGGCCAGCCGGTGTCACAGGGCGAGGGCGGTGTCTGGGCGATCACCCGGGTTGACGAAGTGTCCGGGAGCGATCTGCCCTCCGCGGTCGCAGAGACGCGGAACGCGCTCCTGGCCGCCACTGCGGCCGGAGACTACGACGCGCTCCGTCCGCTGATCGACCTGGCCAGTTTCACCTATTCGTTCGGTGACGGCGGGGACCCCATCGCCTTCTGGAAGGACATCGAGGCCAACTCGGACGAGCGGCCACTCGAGATCCTCGCGACGATCCTGTCGATGCCATTCGCGCAGACGGATGGAGCCTACGCATGGCCCTTCGCATTCCACCGGGATCCCGCATCGCTCACCGATGACGAGCTGCGGATGCTGTCGGCCCTGTACCCGAACATCGAACGCGACGTCGACTCCTGGATCGAGTTCGGCGGCTACTTCGGGTGGCGGACCGGCATTTCCCCGGACGGGACGTGGCTGTTCTTCGTCGCGGGAGACTGATCCCCCTTACAGGAGAGCGCGGAGCTCGTCGAAGCAGCGGTCGACGTCCGCCTCGGTGTTGAAGAAGTGGGGCGAGATCCGAAGGCCGTCGCCCCGGAAGTCGGTGCACACGTCGCGCTCCAGGAGCGTGTGGCAGATCTTGCCCGCCTCGGGCCCCACGCCGACGTTCACCACGCCGCCCCGGGCGCTCCGATCTCGAGGGGTCCGGACCGGCAAGCCGGCCTGGTCCGCCCGGGCGATCACGTGGTCGGTCAGCGCTCCCTGCTGCTC
>DASWJF010000258.1:0-1774 GCA_036397275.1 Actinomycetota bacterium | reverse complement strand
ATCCGGGGATCCTTCAGCCTGGGGATCTCCTCGGCCAGGATCTCCCGGAACTCCTCCGAGACCCTGCTGGGCCGTGTCCCATCAGTCATCGGGATAGTGCAACGTGAGCTCGGCGTCGATCACCTCGACCTCCGCCCACCGGTCGACGAACTTCTCGATCTCGTGCATCACCCGCTTGGCGTGGTAGGCCTCGGCCGCCACCACCGACACCCCGATCGCGGTGCGCTGCCACAGGTCGTGGTGGTCCACCTCGGCCACCGAGACGTTGAACTTTCCCCGGATGCCCCCCGTGAGCGTCTTGACCACGTGCCGCTTCTCCTTGAGTGAGCCACATCCGGGGATGCGAAGGTCGAACCGTTCCAGCGCCACGAGCATCAGGTCCTCCGCACGCGAAGCCGTCTACAGCTGGCGGGCGACCTCGCGGACTTCGTACGCCTCGATGATGTCGCCTTCCTTCACGTCCTGGAAGTTCTCGATCCCGATGCCGCACTCGAACCCTTCGGCCACCTCCCGGACGTCGTCCTTGAACCTCCGAAGCGACCCCACCCGTCCCTCGTACGCCACCACTCCGTCCCGCACCACCCGGGCCCGGGCGTTGCGCGCGATCGTGCCGGACAGCACGTAGCACCCGGCCACCACGCCTTGCCGTGGGATGCGGAACAGCGCGCGGACCTCGGCCCGGCCCAGCTGGATCTCCTGCTCCTCGGGCTTCAGCATCCCGGACAAAGCGCTTCGCACGTCGTCGATGGCCTCGTAGATGACCCGGTACAGGCGGACGTCGACCTCCTCGCGCTCCGCGAGCTCCCGGGCATTCACGTCCGGCCGGACGTTGAACCCCACCACGATCGCGCCCGAGGCCATGGCGAGCTGGATGTCGCTCTCGGTGATGGCGCCGGCCGCCCCGTGGACGATGTTGACCCGAACCTCGTCCTGGGGGAGCTTCAGGAACGCGTCGGTGACGGCACCCAGTGAGCCCTGGACATCGGCCTTGACGATCAGGTTCAGCTCCGGCGCCTCGGCCTCCCGGGCCTGAGCCATGAGCTCCTGGAGGGTGGGCGGCCGGGTGGCCACCAGCTCCGCCGCTCGCACCTTGGCCTCGCGCTCCTGGCCGACGTGGCGGGCCTCGCGCTCGTCCTCCACCTCCCGGAAGTCATCGCCGGCGTTCGGCACCGCGGACCACCCCAGGATCTGCACCGGCTTGCTGGGACCGGCCTGCTGCACGGGCTGCCCGTACTCGTCGAGCATCGCCCGGATCTTGGCCCAGGCGGTCCCGGCGACCAGCGCGTCGCCCACGTCGAGCGAGCCCCGCTGCACCAGCACGGTGGCCACGGCCCCCCGGCCCTTGTCCAGGTTGGCCTCGATCACGGTCCCCCGGGCCCGGCCCTCCGGGTCGGCCTTCAGCTCCTCGAGGTCGGCGACCAGCAGGATCGTCTCCAGGAGGCTCTCCAGGTTCGTCCGCGCCTTGGCCGAGACGTCCACGAACTCGAACGTCCCGCCCCACTCAGACGGGACCACGCCGAGCTCGACCATCTGTTGTCGGACCCGCTGGGGGTCGGCCTCGGGCTTGTCGATCTTGTTCACGGCCACGACGATGGGGACCTGAGCCGCCCGGGCATGGTCCAGGGCCTCGACCGTCTGCGGCTTCACCCCGTCGTCGGCCGCGACCACCAGCACCGCGATGTCCGTCACCTTGGCGCCTCGGGCCCGCATCGCGGTGAACGCCTCGTGGCCCGGGGTGTCGATGAACGTGATCTCGCGCCCGTCGGCGTGCACC
>DASWJF010000257.1:0-1758 GCA_036397275.1 Actinomycetota bacterium | reverse complement strand
CGAGCGTCGATCCCGACGACGAGGGTAACCAACTCTTGGCGGTGACGGCCGTGGCCGCGGACGACGTCTGGGCGGTGGGTGGGTTCGGCCCGCCCGACGCCCCTTCCTCGACCCTGGTGGAACGGTGGAACGGAACCCTCTGGTTCGTCGTGGCCAGCCCGAACGACGGCACCACCGTGAACGTCCTGAACGCCGTGGCCGCGGCGGCACCCGATGACGTGTGGGCCGTGGGCCGGTCCTCGAGCGGCGCGGGAGACCGGCCCCTCATCGAGCACTGGGACGGCAAGGGATGGAGCGTCTCGCCGGTGGCGGTGCCGGGTGGCGGGATCCTGCACGGCGTCGCCGCGGCGGGCCGAAACGTGTGGGCCGTGGGCTCGTCGGGGAGCCCCGCAACCGAACAGGCCCTCATCCTTCGGTGGGATGGGGTCACCTGGACCCCCGAGGCCATCCCGGCATTCCCCGGGCCCAGCGCCCTGCTTGCGGTCCGGGCCGTCGGCCAGAGGGACGTGTGGGCCATCGGCTCCCGGGGCAACCGGCCGCTGGTCCTGCGGTTCAACGGGACGCGTTGGCGGACGGTCCCCATCCCCGCCCGGGGGCCCCTCGTGGCGATCGAGCCGGTCGCGGGCGGCCAGGCCTGGGCCGTGGGGTCCGCCATCTACCAGTGGGACGGCACGACCTGGGCGCCGGTCGGGGCTGCCCGGCGCGGAGGCGAGCTCCAAGGGGTCGCCGCCGTCTCCACCGAGGACGTGTGGGCGGTGGGCTCGAGCCCGGGGAGCGAGGAGGGTGCCACCCGCGCCTTGGTCCAGCGGTTCGACGGCACCCGGTGGGCCATCGTCCCGGGGCCGGGCGTGCCGGGCTCGGAGGGGCCGGGCGTGCCGGGCTCGGAGACCCTCACCGGCGCCGCGGCCCTTCCCGACGGCACCATGTGGGCCGTGGGCTATCGCGACACCGCGAACCGGCGCGCCACCTTCGCCATCCGGGGCTCCGTGACCTGCGTCTGACCGGGGGACGCGACCGCCCCGCTTCGAGCGGTCAGCTCGCCCGGAACGTGCGCATGACCTGCCGGCACCCCGCGCGGATGTCACGCGCGTGGACCGGCGTGAACTGGCATTCCAGGAAGTACTGCGTCGTTCCGCGGAAGAGTGCGACGCCCGTCACGGTGAGCGGCTGCCCTCCATACGACCCTTCCACCCGGAGGCGGAACCCAGGCAGCCCTCCGATCTCCACTCGAGTGGGCCCGCCGGTGACCTGCCCCGAGACGGCCGCCGCAAGCTGGTCCGCCGCCTGCGACACCTCCCGCTCGAACCGGTCTAAGGTGGAGTCGTCCACCGGTTGGCTCAGCCGGTACCCTTGCAGCTCCACGTTGTTCAGGGGATCCAGCCCCACGACATCCCCGAACTCGAGGTTCCCCGAGTTCAGGATCTCGGCATCGTCGATCTCCGACCACGAGCTCGGGTAGGTGAACTCGACCCCGTGACAGTCGTACGTGCCGCCTCCGATGTCGCAGCGGCCGCGGATCGCGACGAAAGCGTAGGCCCCGCCAAGGACGAGCGCCAGGCCGAGAGCCACCACGACGACGGGCCGCCACGAGCGGCGCCGTCTGGACGGCTCGGGCCCGGCCGCGTCGCCCTGGGCTGCGGGTACCTTCGCCTCCCGGTCGGGCGCGCGAGCGACGACAACGGTCTCGGCGATCCGGTCGCCGAATCGTTGGTGCATGGGTGACCTGGAAGCCGCGATGGCCCCGAGGAGGTAGGGCAG
>DASWJF010000256.1:0-2649 GCA_036397275.1 Actinomycetota bacterium | reverse complement strand
GGGGGGGCGGTCGAAGGGGCCGTCCGGGAGCGATCGACAGCCGTTCGATCGCGTAGCGGGCGACGTCCTGGAAGAGGGGGGCCGCGGCGACACCGCCGTACACGGTGACCGGCCTGTCGAGGATGGCCGCGATCACGACGGTGGGGTCGGAGGCGGGCAGGAAACCGATGAACGCGGCGATGGCCTGGTCCGGGTAGTAGCCCCCGGTGGGTCGGGGGATCCGGGCCGTCCCGGTCTTGCCGGCGACGTCGTAGCCGGGGATCCGCGCGGCGGTGCCGGTCCCGGCCTTGACGGCGTACGCGAGCATCCGGGTGACCATCCGGGCCGTATCCACCGACACGACCCGGCGGGTGACCGGCGCCGGGGCGGGGTGAAACGTCCCGCCCTCGTCAACGTGCCCCCGGACCAGACGAGGCTGAATCGATACGCCGTCGTTCGCGATCGTCGAGTACACCGAGATCATCTGGAGCGGCGTGACGGCGATGCCCTGGCCGTAGGCCATCGTTGCCAGGCTGGTGTCGGACCAGAGATGCAGCGGGAGCATCAGGCCGGGGGATTCGCCCGGGAACCCGATGCCCGTGGTCCGTCCCAGCCCGAACTCGGACAGGTACGTGGCCATCCGGACCTCCCCCAGGCGCCGCGCCACCAGCACCGCGCCGATGTTGCTCGACTGTGCCACGATGTCGCCGAGCGTCATCGGCTGCACGGGGTGGGGATGCGCATCGTGGATCGTGAACTCGCCGACGCGCATCTTCCACGCCACGGACAGAGTCCGATGGAGGGGGAGGGCGCGCTCCTCCACCGCCGCCGCGGCGGTGACGACCTTGTTCACCGACCCCGGCTCGAAGATGTCGGTGACGGCCCGGTTCCGCATCGTGGACGGCTTCGCGTTCACGAAGTCGTTCGGGTCGAACCACGGGTAGCTGGCCATGGCGTACACGTCACCGGTGCGAGGGTCCATCACGATGACCGTCCCCCCGGCCGCATCGTTCGCCTCCACGGCCTCCTCCAGCGCCGCCTGGACCTGGAACTGGAACTCCCGGTCGATCGTGGTCACGAGGTCGGAGCCCGAAACGGGCGGCCGCTCCCCGTCGATCCCTCCGACGATGGGTTGCCCGTCGCGGCCGAGCTCTTGGGTCCGCTCCCCCGGATGACCGGCCAGAAGGCTCTGGTGCTCGAGTTCCAGCCCTGCCAGCCCGACCCCGTCCACCCCGACGAACCCCAGGACCTGGGACCCGAGGGGACCGGCCGGGTAGGACCGCCGGGTGGTGGGGAGGAACCCGATCCCTGGAAGGCCCAACCGCTCCACCCTCTCCGCCGTCCACAGATCCACCTGGCGGGCCAGGTACACGAAGGTGGCGTCGGCCCGGAGCTTCGGAAGCAGCTCGCGGACCGGAGCCCCCAGGACCGAGGAGACCTCGACCGCTGTGCCCCAGCGGTCGACGACGTAGCGAGGGTCCGCGTACACGTCCCGGGCGGGGAGCGAGATGGCGAGCGGCTCCCCGGAGCGATCGACGATCTGTCCCCGCCACGCCGGGAGCGACACGGTTCGCAGCCGCTGGTCGAGGGCCAGGGTCTGGTACGCCCCGGCCCGGCTCACCTGGAGCACGGCCAGTCGCACCGTGATGGCCCCGAACGCCAGGGCCAGGGCCGCGAACAGGGCCACCAGGCGGCCAATGGGCGGTCGCCTCACGGCCCCGCCTCCGGGAGCTCCCTCAAGGGTCGCTCCGGGCGTGAGGATCGTCCGCGTCCCCGGCCGGTGCCGCGGATCCCGCCGCGGGCACGTGGAGGAATCGGATGTCGTCGGGGAGACGCATGCCGTGGCTGCGGGCCCAGGCGGCGATCCGGCCGGGTGCGGACAGGGAAGCCTGCCACCTCGTGAGCTCGAGGTTCTCTTGGGACAGGGCCTCGATCCGTTGCTGGAGGTCGTCCACGCGAAAGGAGCTCTGAGCGAGCAGGGCGTACAGGGCGGCGAGGCCGAGGACCGCGGACCCCACCACGACGGAGAACAAGATCAGGAACCCCACATGGCGTCGCCTTCTCGGAAGGGCCGCGGCCCGCGGTCGAGCGGGCACCGGCCTCGGCCTTGGGGCCACGGCCCGCTCGGGCCGGGCGGAGGGCGCCGGCGCGCGCAGGGCTCGAGCGGGCTGGCTCACGCCGCCTCCCCGTTCGATCCCGCCCACCCGCGGCTCACGCCGCCTCCCGGATGCGCTCCGCGGCCCGGAGCTTCGCGCTCCGAGCTCGCGGGTTCCGGGCCACCTCCTCCGGGCTGGGGCGGAGCGGCTTCTTCGTGAGCACCATCAGCCGCGGCTCTTCCACGAAGAACCGCTTCACGATGCGGTCTTCCAGGGAGTGGTACGCGATCGCCACAACGCGGCCACCGGGAGTGAGGAGACCCACCGCTCGAGGCAGGGAAGCGGCGAGCTCCTCGAGCTCCCGGTTGACCGCGATGCGGAGCGCCTGGAACGTACGGCGCGCGGGGTGGGGGCCGCCCCGACGTCTTCCCACGGCGCCCGCGACCACGCGGGCCAGTTCGTCGGTGGTGCGGATCGGCGAGCGCCCGCGGGCGCGCGCGATGGCGGCCGCGACCCTTCGGGCCCGGCGCTCCTCGCCGTAGTCGAACAGGACCCGCGCGAGCTCTTCCTCGGT
>DASWJF010000255.1:0-1609 GCA_036397275.1 Actinomycetota bacterium | reverse complement strand
GATCAACTCGCCCCAGATCCTCCAGGTCTCCGGGGTGGGGAACGCCGACGAGCTGAAGCGCGTCGGCGTCGATCCATTCCACGACCTGCCGGGTGTGGGCGAGAACCTCCAGGACCACCTGGAGGTGTACGTGCAGCACGCGTGCACGCAGCCGGTCTCGATGGCGCCGTACCTGAAGTGGCGGTACCGGCCGTGGATCGGGTTCCAGTGGCTCTTCTTCCGCAGGGGACCGGGGGCCACCAACCATTTCGAGGCGGGGGGGTTCGTCCGGAGCAACGACGACGTCGACTACCCCAACGTCATGTTCCACTTCCTGCCGATCGCGGTCCGCTACGACGGCTCGGCGCCGGCGGGAGGGCACGGCTACCAGGTGCACGTGGGGCCGATGTACTCGGACGCCAGGGGGTCGGTGAAGATCACCTCCTCCGATCCGAGGGTGCATCCCGCCCTCCGGTTCAACTACCTCTCGACGGAGCAGGACCGGCGGGAGTGGGTGGAGGCGATCCGCATCGCTCGCCGGATCCTCGACCAGCCCGGCCTGGACGAGTTCGACGGAGGCGAGATCTCGCCGGGCTCCTCTGTGGAGACAGACGAGCAGATCCTCGAATGGGTCGGCAGCGACGGCGAGACCGCGCTTCATCCCTCGTGCACCTGCAAGATGGGGACGGACGACATGGCGGTCGTGGACCCGCTGACGATGAAGGTCCACGGGCTCGAGGGACTCCGGGTGGTCGACGCCTCGGTGATGCCCTACGTCACGAACGGCAACATCTACGCCCCGGTCATGATGGTGGCCGAGAAGGCGGCGGACCTCATTCTGGGCAATGCGGCGTTGCCGCCGGCCGAGGTCGAGTTCTACCGCCACCGGCTGCGTTAGCCGAACGCAGCCGCGGCTCACCCCGGCGAGCGCTCACGCCGAGGGCCGAGCCTCGGCCAGCGCGTCCACGGCGATCGCCCCGTGGCCCGTCACCATCAGGGGGTTCGCCTCCAGCGAGACGAGCCGGCCCCGAAGGTCGTGCGCGGCCCGGGCGACGGCCTCGACGGCCCCTGCCACCGCGGGGAGGTCGTGTGCCCCAGGGTCCAGTCGGCAGCCGGCGGCCTCCTCCTCGACGAACCGGACGGCCTGCTTGCGCGAGAGCGGCGCCGCGACGAACCTCGCCTCCCCCGCCTCGGCCACCGCGCCGCCCCGTCGGATGGTGACGGCGGCCCCATACCGTTCGTCGACCACCGCCCCCACAAGGACCTCGGCCCCCGGCACCATCCGCTGGATGAGCACCTTCGGCCGCTTGGCCCCGGCCCGCTTCGCCGCCCCGAGGACGTCGGCCGCCGCGGCCTCCACCTGCTCCGGGGTGGCGAGCCCGAGCCGCACGCCGCCCAAACTGGCCTTGTGGGGGATCTCGGGGGCCACGGCCTTCACCACGACGGGGAACCCGATGGCCCGGGCCCCCCGGGCAGCCTGCTCCGGGGTGTCAACGGTGCGCTCCTTCGGCCGCCGCACCCCGTACAGCTCGAGGAGCCTCGCCGCCCGGGCCTCGTCGAGGGGCCCGCGAACGCCCCGAAGGACCCGAAGCGCCTTCGTCCGGTTGGGGTGCGGCGCGGGGGGGGGGGG
>DASWJF010000254.1:0-2252 GCA_036397275.1 Actinomycetota bacterium | reverse complement strand
GTCGAGGTTCTGGGTCCGGCGCTCCAGGTCGTCGTGCGCGTAGTAGGCGTCCTCGGGGACCAGGTGGAGCATCCGGTCCCGGAAGTCGTCCAGGGCGCCGTCCTCCCATTCGTTGATGAGGAGCGCGCACGTCGTGTGGGGGCAGAACACGATGGCGGCGCCGTCGGTCACGCCCGAGTCCTTCACGGCTCGCTCCAGCTCTTCGGTGAGATCAAGATAGGTATGGCGCCTCGGCGCGGACACCTCGATCGTGACGGTCGACGACTTCACGAGGCCCTCCTTGTCTCGGCCGCGGGC
The DNA here is from genome assembly GCA_036397275.1 of Actinomycetota bacterium. Lineage (GTDB taxonomy): Bacteria > Actinomycetota > UBA4738 > UBA4738 > HRBIN12 > AC-69. The sequence continues at coordinate 1,955 of DASWJF010000254.1, read as the reverse complement.
GCGACCGGTAGATCGAACGTGAACACGCTCCCTTTGCCCACCTGGCTCTCGGCCCGGATCCGGCCGCCGTGGGCTTCGACCACCGAGCGGGCGATGGCCAATCCGATCCCGGTGCCGCCGTCCTTCTGCGAGCGGGCCGTGTCCACCCGGTAGAACCGTTCGAACAGCCGCGGCAGGTGCTCCGGAGGGATGCCGGGGCCCGTGTCCGCCACGCTCACCTCGCACCGGCCGTCCACCCGGTGCGCCGAGACGACGACCTCGCCGTCCCGTGGCGTGAACCGCACCGCGTTGTCGAGCAGGTTGAACAGCACCTGGTGGACACGTTCCCGGTCCGCCAGGACCGGCGGCAGGTCGTCGGGCACCCGGTCCTCGACCCGGACCTCCCGGCCGGACCGGGCCACTTCGATCTCCGAGAGGACCTCGGACACAAGCGGGCGGAGCGCCACCGATTCGCGCTGCAAGGGCATCTCGCCCGACTCCAGGCGCGACAGGTCCAGAAGCTGATCCACCAGACGCGACAGCCGCTCCGACTGGCTCATCATGACCTGGAGCGTCTCGGGGTCGGGCTCCTCCACCCCGTCGAGGAGGTTCTCCAGGTGCGCCCGAAGCGCCGAGATAGGGGTCTTCAGCTCGTGGGACACGTTGGCCACCAGCTCGCGCCGGAGCCCTTCGAGGCTCTCCAGCTCGGCGCTCATCCGATTGAACGCGGCGGCCAGCTGGCCGACCTCGTCTCGCGACTTCGTCTGCACCCGTTGGCCGTAGTCCCCGGTCTCCATCCCCCGGGCCGCATGGGCCATGTCGCGGAGCGGTTGCGTCATCCCGCGGGCCAGCCACCGCGCCAGGACCAGTGCGATGGCCGCGGCGATGGCCCCCGCCGCCAGGAACTGCCACCAGAACCGGGTCAAGAAACGGAACGTCGCGCCGACGCGGTCGAAGAACCCCGTGCCGGGAGCGGGCCGCACGGCGTAGACGAGCCGATCGACCCGGCCGTCCACCACCACCGGCACGACGGCGTACTGGACGTCCCCTTGGACGCCCACGTGGACCACCCCGTCGGTGAACCGGGGAAGGTCTGGCGGAGGCGTGCCGCTCACGACCCGGCCGTCGGGTGCCAGGACGACCACGGTGATGCCTCCCGGCACGATCTGATGCGCGCCGTCGGCGGCCCGCCGGGCTACAGAGAGCAACGCGAGGCGTTCGGAGTCCCGCGACGTGTCTCGAAGGGCGTACCCGAGGAGCAGGAACACCAGGGCCAGCGTCATAGCCACGGCGAACACGATGGTGGAACCGAGCTTCGCCCGGATGGTGGGGAGCCTCTCGAGCGGCCTCATGACGCCTCGGCCTGTTCCCGAAACGCGTAGCCGACGCCGTGGATGGTGCGGATGAACCGCGGCTCGGCTCCGTCCTCGCCGAGCTTTCGCCGGATCCGGGCCACGTGGGAGTCCACCACCCGGCCCCCCGCGTAGTCGCGGTAGCCCCACACCCGGTCCATGAGCTGCTCCCGCGTGAGCACCAGGCCAGGGGCGCCGGCCAGCGTGAGAAGGATCTCGAACTCGAGTGGCGTGAGCTGAACCTCATCGCCGTCCACGGTGACCTTCCGCCGTGCAGGGTCGATGGACAGGCCGCCGTTCTCGATGGGCTCGGACGCCGGGACCGAACGGATCCGGTCCGCCCGCCGGAGGATGGCCCGCACCCGAACGGCGAGCTCCCGGAGGCTGAAGGGCTTCGTCAGGTAGTCGTCGGCCCCCACGGCGAACCCGGCGACCTTGTCCGACTCCTCCGCGCGAGCCGTGAGCATCAGGACCGGTACCCACCGGTCCCGCTGGATCTCCCGGCACACCTCCAGGCCGTCCATCCCGGGGAGCATGAGGTCGAGCACCACCAGGTCCGGGTGGACCTCGGAGCAGAGCGCGATGGCCCGGGGCCCGTCTCCGGCGACGACGACGTCGTACCCC
>DASWJF010000253.1:0-5664 GCA_036397275.1 Actinomycetota bacterium | reverse complement strand
GGTCTCGCCGGTGTCCGAGCTCGTGGCGAGCACGGTCTACTGGTTCGACGCCTCGTGGGTGGTGCCGGCCCTCGGCGTGGTCGAGGTCTTCGTCGGCACCTGCCTGCTGCTCGGCCGGCTGATGCGGCTCACGCTCCTCCTGTTCGCGCTCCAGATGGTGGGCACGTTCCTCGTGCTGATCGTGCAGCCCGACATCGCGTTCCAGCGGGGGAACCCGCTGCTGCTCACCGTGGAGGGCGAGTTCGTGGTGAAGAACCTCGTGCTGCTCTCGGCGGGCATGGTGGTGGGGTCGAGCGTGACGCCGCTCCGACAGTGAGCCCCGTGACCTTCGGTCACGCGCGGAGCGCGACCCGCGACTGGGGCGGCCAGTACACTCGCTGACCTCACGTCCGGGGGAGGCGGCGGGCGAACATGCCGAAGGGCATCCTGGAGCGCCTGGCCGAGGGGCCGATCCTCGGCGACGGCGGGTACCTGCTGGAGCTGGAGAAGCGGGGCTACGTCCAGGCCGGTCCGTTCACGCCGGAGGTGGCCATCGAGCACCCCGAGGCGCTGGCCCAGCTGCACCGCGAGTTCCTGCGAGCCGGCGCCGAGTTCCTGACGACCATGACCTTCTACGCGAGCGACGACAAGCTCGACACCGTGGGCCTGAAGGACAAGGTGGACGAGATCAACGGGAACGCCGTGAAGGTGGCCCGGGAGGTCGCCGCGGAGGGCGATGCGCTCGTGGCGGGGGACTTCTCGCTGACCTGGGCGTACGACCCTGCCGATCCGGCCTCGGCCGACCACGTCCGCGCGCTGTTCGACCGCCAGCTCCAGGACATGCTCGACGCCGGACCTCCGGACTTCTGGGTGGGAGAGACCTTCAGCTACCTCGGCGAGGCGCTGCTGTTCGTGGAGCGGGCCAAGGCCACCGGCCTCCCGGCCATGGTCACGATGTCGTTCGAGCAGGCGGAGCCGCGGTCCTACGAGGGGGACACGCCCGGCGAGTGCGCGAGGCGGCTCGCCGGCGCCGGGGCCGACGTCGTGGGCGTGAACTGCCTGAACGGCCCGGAGCAGCAACTACCCATCGCCACCGAGATGCGGAACGCGATCTCCGGATACGTGGCGAGCCAGCCCGTCGCGTACCGGACCACGAACGAGAGGCCCGACTTCACGTCGACGCCGGACTTCCCCTACGCGCTCTCGCCGCTTCAGCTCGCCCGAGGCGAGATGGCCGACTTCGCCCGGAAGGCGAACGAAGCGGGCATCAACGTGATCGGGTCCTGCTGCGGCTCGGTGGCCGAGCACGTGCGGGCTATGGCGAAGGTGCTCGGCAAGCTCCCCGCCGACGAGCGGGGGTGGCGCTCGCCGGCCGGCAAAGCCATGTCGGCCTACGAGTACCACGACCACACCGAGACCGAGGTGTGATGACGGAACGTCGCGAGTTCGAGGTCGCCGTGGTCGGCCTGGGTGGGCTCGGAAGCGGCGCCGTGTACTGGGCGGCCAAGCGGGCCGGCTCGGGCGCCCTCGGCCTGGAGCGGTTCGAGCTCGGGCACGAGCGCGGCGCGTCCCAGGACCACTCCCGGATCATCCGGCTCTCCTACCACTCGCCCGCGTACGTGCGATTCGCCAGGGACTCCTACCGAGCCTGGGCGGAGCTCGAGGAGGAGTCGGGCGAGCGGCTCGTCCTCGGGACCGGCGGCCTCGACCTGTACCCGGAGGACGCTCACGAATGGATGGACGACTACTCCGGGTCGCTGGACGAGGTCGGCATCGCGTACGAGTGGATGGACGCGAGCGAGGCCATGCGGCGGTGGCCGCAGTGGCGGCTATCCGACGACGTCCGGGTGATGTTCCAGGAGTCCTCGGGCCTCGTCGCCGCGGCCCTGGCGAACGCCACGCACCGCCGGCTGGCCGAGGCGCAGGGCGCCACGCTGGTGGACCGGGCCAGGGTCACCGAGGTCCGCGAGGCCGGCGGGATGTACGAGCTTGAGACCGAACGGGGGACCTACCGCGCCGAACGCCTCATCGTCACGGCCGACGCGTGGACGAACGAGCTGCTCGAGCAGCTGTGGCGGCCCATCAACCTGACCGTGACCCAGCAGCAAGTGGCCTACTACGCGTCGCAGGATCTCGACGCGTTCGGACCGGAGCGGTTCCCCATCTGGATCTGGATGGGCGTGCCCTCGTTCTATGGGCTCCCGGCGTTCGGGGAGGCCGGGGCGAAGATCGGCCTGGACGCCGCCGGCCCCGAGGTGACCGGCGACACGCGCTCGCTCGAGCCTGACCCCGGCTACACCGCCACGCTCGACGCCTTCATGCGGGAGCACCTGCCCGGTGGCTTCGGCCCGCACATCGCCGTGAAGACCTGTCTGTACACGATGACGCCGGACCGTGACTTCGTGATCGACCTGGTCCCCGGGCACGAGCACGCGGCGGTGGGCCAGGGCGCGGCGCACGCGTTCAAGTTCGCCGGCGTATTCGGAAGGTCGCTCGTGGAGCTCGTGTTCGACGGAAAGGCCGAGTCGGACGTGTCAGCGTGGTCGATCGACCGGGAGATCCTCACCATGGAGGATCCGCCAACGTCCTTCCACGTCTGAGCCGCGGCGCGACGAGGGTAGGATGCGCCGCATGGGGCCGGACGACCTCCTGCCCGCCGAGCGCAAGGTCCTGGAGGAGCTGGGGCACCTGCCGCTCGACTTCCGCGCGATGTGGGCGGTCTCGAACCTGTTCCGTGCCTCGGCGGGGATCCGCCGCCACATGGAGGCCAAGGTCCTCGCCCACGACCGCCTGTCGTGGACCTCGTTCGTGGTCCTGTGGGTGCTCTGGGTGTGGGGTGAGATGGAGTCTCGGGACCTGGCCGCCGCCGTCGGGATCAGCCGCCCTACCTCGACCGGCGTGGTGACCACCTTGGAGCGACGGCGTCTGGTCCGCCGAGCCCGGAATGCAGACGACGGCCGGATGGTCCGCGTGTCCCTCACCGGCCGGGGCCGGCGGACGATCGAGGCCCTGTTTCCCCGGTTCAACCAGGAGGAGCAGGCCCTCACCGCGCACCTGTCGCCGGAGGAACAGGAGGCGATGGCCGGCCTGCTCCGGTCGATGCTTCGGGCCGTGGAGTAGCGGAACGCGGTCTCAGGCCGGTCGGACCCGGACCGGCATGTGCTTGACACCGTTGATGAAGTTCGAACGCAGACGGACCACGGGTCCGACAAGCTCGATGTCCGCGAGGCGCGGCAGGAGCTCCTCGAACATCACCCGCACCTCCAGGCGGGCCAGGTGCGCTCCCAGGCAAACATGGGGCCCGCCGCTCCCGAAGGCCATGTGGGGGTTCGGGTCCCGGCCCGCGTCGAACCGGTAGGGCTCCGGGAAGACCTCCTCGTCGCGGTTCCCGGAAACGAACCACACGACGACCTTGTCGCCCTCCCGGAATCGCTTCCCCCCGAACTCCACGTCGCAGGCCGCCGTCCGCCGGAAGTGCATCGTGGGGGAGGCCCACCGCAGGATCTCCTCGGAGGCGAGCGGCATCAGGCCGGGTTGCTCCCGGAGCCGCCGCCACTCGTCGCGGTGCTCCATCAGCGCGAGGATCCCGTGGGTGATGGCGTGGCGCGTGGTCTCGTTGCCGGCCACGATGAGTAGGCAGAAGAAGTTGTCGAACTCCCGCTCGGACAGGCGCTCCCCGTCGACCTCGGCCTGGACGAGCTTGGTGACGAGATCGTCCCGGGGCTCCCGCCGACGCTCCGCCGCGAGCTCGTGTCCGAAGGCCATGAGCTCCACCGCCGCGGGGCTGCGGAACGGCAGCAGGCGGTAGGCGCTGGTGTCCTCCTTGTCGATCACGGCCCGCGAGTACTCAGGGTCGGCTTGGGCGATCATCGCATCTCCCAGCTCGATGCACATCGGCAGGTTCTCCTCCGGCACGCCTATGATCCGGGCGAGCACCCGGATGGGGAGCTCCCGCGAGATCTCCTCTACGAAGTCGAGCTCGCTCCGGCGCAGCGCGCGGTCCAGGACCAGCCGAGCTTGCTCCCGGACGAATCCTTCGTACTGGGCCACGGCGCTCCGGGTGAAGTACCGGCTCACGATCTTCCGCAGGCGGGTGTGGCGGGGCGGGTCCATGTCGATCATCGAACGGCGGGCCTCGACCTCCTCCGGGGTCTGCTCTTCGAGGGTGATGCCTCGGGCCGAGGAGAACGTCTGGGTGGCCCTCAGGATCTCCTCGATGTCTCGGAACCTGGTCACGGCCCAGAAGCCGTGGTTGGGGGGCGGCTCCTCGTGCCAAGAGACGGGGTGCTCGTGGCGGAGGAAGTCGAACCACTGGAAGGGGATCCCCTCCACATAGTTGTCCGGGTCGACCAGGTCGATCCGGTCAAGGGCCACGGGTGTCTCGGTCACGGCTTCCCCTTCGGCTGAGGACCCGGCGTGCAGCATTCTGGTGTTGAACGATCTTCGCACGCAAGGGGCCGGAGGCCCTGGAGGGCTAGACGAACCGGACGAACAACTGGGCCCAGGAGCCCCCGTCGACCGTGAACCGGAGGAGGAGCCGGCGGCACGTCCCCTCCCACGCCTTGTCGGTCTTCCACACGTAGATGTCCCGGTCGGGGGAGTACCGGAGCCCGCCACCGACGTCCGCCGTGGCCTCTCGCTCGGGTGAGACCGGCTCCCTTGTCTCGCAGTCGATGCGCTGCACCAGGGGGGCGCCGCCATCGAAGATGTCGAGGCCATGGTCGCCGCCGGGGGCTGGCCACCGTGATCGCCGGGCCCGTGAGGTCGGGCGGCGAGAGATCGAGCCGGCCCACCGCGCTCGCCATCGCCTCGGTGAACCACATCCGGTGGTCGGGCCCCGCCGTGATCCCGTAGGGCTGGCTAGCGGGCTTCGGCACCGGGAACTCGGTGATTCGGAAGGACGGGGCGAAAAATCGAGGGTGGCCAGGGTTTCCGCGGGATGTCCCTGAGCTACCGGCGGGGGGCCCCTGGCAAACTCGCCGGGCGGTTCCGGACCTAGAAGAAGGGCACGTAGTACCGGAGCTCCCAGTCGACCGGGTCGGTGGTCTCCGGGCTGCTGGGGTGGGCCTTCACGTACCGGCTCCACTCGGCCCGCTTCAGCATGGTGAATGCGGTGGAGAGCTCGGGCCCTAAAGCCTCGCACAGCTCCTTGTCGGCCTCGAAGGCGTCCAGGGCCTTCTCCAGGGTCGGCGGGATCTTGACCTCGGTGTTCGGCTCGGCCCCCGGGTCCTGTGGGGGAGGCGGCTCGAGCTCGTTCTCCACGCCCAGGCGGGCCGCGTGCAGCAGGACGGCCGCGGCGAGGTAGGGGTTGGCGGCCCCGTCGGCCGTCCGGTGCTCCAGGCGGCTGGTCTCGCCCCGGCCGGGGGGAACCCGGACCCCCACGGTCCGGTCGTCGAAGCCCCAGTTCGCCCAGTACCCGTTCAACATGTCCGGCAGCAGGCGCTTGTAGGCGTTCGTGTGGGGGGCCAGGATGGCGGCCATCCCCTCGTGGTGAGCAAGCATCCCGGCGATGCACTGCCGGGCCAGCTCCGAGAGGCCGTCGGGCGCGGCAGGGTCGTGGAAGGCGTTGGAGCCGTCATCCCTTCGGAAGCTGAGGTTCACGTGCAGGCCGCTCCCGCCCCGGTCGGGGAACGGACGCCCCATGAACGTGGCGAGGTTCCCGCGGCGGGCGGCGATCTCCTTGAT
>DASWJF010000252.1:0-1583 GCA_036397275.1 Actinomycetota bacterium | reverse complement strand
AGGAGCGGCGCCCCGGTCGAGATGGAGAGCAGCGCGGGCCCGGCGGGGAGCTTCCGGGTGGCCCCGAACATCTCCACCTCCACGCCCCGGCCGGTGAGGTCCCGGTCGGCCACCAGGGCCACGATCCAGTTCTCCCCGAGCAGCACGCCGAGCCGGTGCCCCACCCCGCCGCTCCTCGTGAGCGGGATGATCTTCAAGCCGAGCTCCTCCCGATGCCGCAGGAACAGCTGGAACAACCGCCTCGGCCGGAGCTCCTCGGCTACTGAGGCGATGCGGTAGCCGTGCGCGGCGAGCCACCGGCCTGCCGCGTCCCAGTTGCCCATGTGCGGCAGGACCGCGATGCACCCTCGCCCGCCCTCCAGGGCCCGGTCGATGTGCTCGAGGCCCTCCACCCGGGTCCGCTCGTTCAGCTCTTCCACGGAGAGGACCCGAACGCGAAACGTGTCGAACCAGTACCGCGCGTACAGCGCGAAGGCCTCCCTGGTCGCGGCGTCCACCAGCTCCGACCCGGGGTCTAGCCCCAGCACCCTGGCCTGGTTCGCGGCGACGGTGGCCCGAACGCCGGGGAGCGCCCGGCACGCCACGCGGCCGAGAGCAAGGAACACCCTCCGCCCCACCCGCTCCGGGAGCGTCATGGCCAGCCACTCGACCAACCGGTAGGCCCAGTACGCCGCCCGCTCCTTCGGCGTCTCGGCGCTCAGGCCCGCTCCTCCTTGGCCACCTGGCTGGCGCGAACCACGGAGGCGAGCACCATCACCACGGCCAGGACCCACAGCGCCCAGCCGAGCCGGTCGGTGATCAGCCCCCCGCTAACCAAGCCGTACCGGAGCACGCGCGTTACGAGACCTTCGTCCACTCCGTAGCCGAGGGAGGCGCCACGCGCGCGGACGTACGCGGCCAGGAAGCTCGAGCAAAGGGCCACCACGGCTCCGGCGGCGGTCCAGGGCTCGTCGAGGCGATACGCCCACGCGATCCCACCCAGCACGGCGCCGTCGAAGGCCCGATCCACCAGCGACGCGAAGACGCGGTCCGCCGGATCCTCGGCCGACGTGACCAGCGCCCCCGCGGCGACCAGGGCGCAGGCCGTCGCCGTCGACACGATCCCCGCTCGCCACACATCCCCGGCGATCACGGCCCAGCAAGCGAGGCCGATCCCGATGGCGCCGAGAACCAGCAGCCACCGCGCCAGCCAGATGCGGATGCGATCCCGTTCCACCACGCTCACACCGGACACCGGCGCGAGCGTATCACCGGGCCTCCAGCCGCCCGAAGGCGCCCGGTGCCGCCGCGCTAGAATCCCCGGGTTCCCCCGCACGGACGCACGGACGCCCGGCCGAAAGGGACCCATGAAGACCTACGACGCTCCGAACACCCGAAACGTCCTGCTCGTCGGCCACGGCGGAGCGGGGAAGACCACGCTCCTCGAGGCCATGCTCTTCACCTCCGGCGCCATCACGCGCATGGGTAAGGTCGAGGACGGCAACACGGTCTCCGACTTCGAGCCCGAGGAGGTGAAGAAGGGGATCAGCGTGTCCCTGGCCGTGGCGCCGATCGAGTGGAAGGACGTCAAGGTGAACGTCCTG
>DASWJF010000251.1:0-2586 GCA_036397275.1 Actinomycetota bacterium | reverse complement strand
TGGCGCTTCGCGTGAGCGGCGCGGACGTCGCCCACCCCCTGGCAGCCGTGCTGTACGGCCTGGCCATCGTGGGCGCGGCGTTCCTGCTCTCGTGGGCTGCGGAGGTGGCCCAGCTCGACATCTCGGCCGGGCTGGCCATCGCGGTGCTGGCTTTCATCGCCGTGCTCCCCGAGTACGCAGTGGACATGGTCTTCGCGTGGAAGGGCGGGAACGCCGTCGAGGCCTACTTCCCGGGGTGCCACCCACCCGGGGCCGGGGGCGAGTCGGCCTGCTCCCTGGCGCTGGCCAACATGACCGGCGCCAACCGGCTGCTGATCGGGATCGGGTGGTCGATGGTGGTCTTCATCGCGTGGTACCGGTGGCGCAAGCGCGGACGCCCTCAGCGGGAGATCCGGTTGGAGCGGTCCCACTCGGTCGAGGTCTCGTTCCTGGCCCTGGCCACGGCATACTCGCTGACCTTGCCGCTCAAGCACTCGATCACGCTGATCGACGCGGCGATCCTCGTCGCGATCTTCGTCGCGTACACGGTGCGGATCTCCCGGGCCCCGGCCGAGGAGCCCCATCTGGTGGGCCCGGCCCGCTACCTGGCCACGTTCTCGCAGCGCGGACGGCGGCTCTCGGTGGTCGGGCTGTTCGTGATCGCCGCGGCCATCATCCTGCTCTCCGCCGAGCTGTTCGCCGAGGCGCTGGTGGACACCGGGCAAGAGTTTGGGATCAGCGAGTTCCTCCTCGTTCAGTGGCTGGCGCCGCTCGCCTCGGAGACCCCGGAGCTGCTGGTGGCCGGGCTGTACGCCTGGCGGCTGAACACGAACGCAGCCCTGGGGACGCTCGTGTCCTCGAAGGTGAACCAGTGGACGTTGCTGGTGGGGACCCTGCCCGTGGTGTTCGCCATCGCCCTTGGTGGCTTGCACGGGCTGCCCGTCGATGCCCACCAGCGCCAGGAGCTGTTCCTCACCGCGGCCCAGTCTTTCTTCGCCCTGGCGGTCCTGGCGACGCTCTCCATCAGCACCCGGGAGGCGCTGATGCTCTTCTCGCTGTTCTGGGCGCAGTTCGTGATCGGCGCCGTCGTCCCCGAGTCGGTGGGCGGGGTCGAGCGCGTGATCGTGGCCGGGGCCTATCTGGTCCTGGGGGCGGCCATCCTCCTCCGCGATCGCGCGCGCGTCGGCCCGCTGCTGAAAGACGGGTTCCGCACCCCGTACCACGTGCTGAACGGCGAACGCTGACGGGCTCCGCGGCTACCATCGCGCCGTGGATCCCCGGGCGTTCCTGGCCTCCGTAGCCGGCGACGAGTCGCTGGCGCACGTCCGAGAGCTACCGGCCCGGCCCACCGCGGTGGGGCCGTTCCCGGGGGACCTGCCCGGCGTGCTGGTCGACCGGCTTGGGCTCCTCGGAGTGGAGGGGCTGTACCGGCACCAGCGTGAGGCCCTGGAGGCCGTGCGGGGCGGGCGGAACGTGGTCATCGCCACCGGCACCGCGAGCGGAAAGACCCTGGTCTACAACCTGGCCTTCGCCGCGGGGGCGCTGGCCGACCCGAAGGGCACGGCGCTCTATCTGTTCCCCACGAAGGCCCTGGCCCGTGATCAGCTCCGCCAGGTCCGGGAGCTGAAGCTCCCCCAGGTGAAGGCCGCGGTGTACGACGGCGACACGCCGCGGGCCGAGCGTCCGCTGATCCGCCGAAACGCGAACCTCGTGATGTCGAACCCGGACATGCTCCACGCCAGCGTGCTGCTCGATCACCCCAGGTGGGCAGACTTCTTCCTCCGCCTGACGATGGTCGTCGTGGACGAGGCGCACGTGGCCCGAGGGGTGTTCGGCTCGCACGTGGCCATGGTGCTTCGGAGGCTCCGGCGCCTGGTGGCCCACTACGGTGGCGATCCCCGGTTCGTGTTGGCGAGCGCGACAGTGGGGAACCCGGCCGAGCTCGCGGAGCGCCTGGTGGGCGTGCCATTCGACGCCGTCACCGACGACGCATCGCCTTCCGGCGAGAAGCTGTTCGCGCTTTGGAACCCGCCGATCCTGGACGAGGAATCCGGGGCCCGGCGAAGCGCGCTCACCGATGCCTCGATGCTGATGGCCCGGCTGGCGCAGGACGGCGTGAAGTCGATCGGGTTCGCCCGGTCCCGGCGGGCCGCGGAGCTACTGGCCGAGTTCGTCCGACGCGAGCTCCCCGGTGGGCTGAAGGCCAAGGTCAAGTCCTACCGGGCGGGCTACCTGGCGGAGGAGCGCCGTGAGCTGGAGCGCCAGCTGGCGAACGACGAGCTGGTCGCCGTGGCGTCGACGTCGGCCCTGGAGGTGGGGATCGACATCGGCTCGCTGGACGCGGCCATCCTGGTGGGCTACCCGGGGACGCGGGCCTCGATGTGGCAGCAGGCCGGCCGGGCCGGGCGGCGGGAAGAGGGCTCGCTCGCCGTCCTGGTGGCCCAGGACGACCCTCTGGACCAGTACCTGGTGACGCACCCCGCCGACCTGTTCGACAAGCCGCCCGAGGCCGCGGTCATCGACCCCTCGAACCCGTTCATCCTCGAGCCGCACCTTTCGTGCGCCGCGCGCGAGTACCCGCTCTCGGAGGAGGAGCTGGCGTTCTTC
>DASWJF010000250.1:0-4327 GCA_036397275.1 Actinomycetota bacterium | reverse complement strand
GGGACGGACGTCGTCCACGACGGGCGAGATGGTCATGGCGATGAGCTTCGTCTGGTAGGCCCCGAGGTGCATCCGGAACGAGGCGTGCACGATGCGCCCTTCCACCTCGAGCTTGTCCGGGGCCTGGGCGAACTCGATCTGGGTGAGCCGGCGCGCGCCGTCCACCCCGTTCGCCGCGAACTCCACCCTGGTGCCCTCGGCCCTTGGCGGATCCGGCGGGATGTGCTTCTCGTGAGCCAGCCCCCGCACCTCGAAGATGTCGGCGAAATCGGCCCCCAGGGAGAACTCGAGGTCGAGCGACACCGGATACGGGTTGTAGTTCTTGACCCGGACCCGCTCGAACAGGCGTCCGTTGATGGCCCGGATCCGCCGGATGTTGAGGGTCTGCTGGGGGACGGCCACGACGTCGCCGTCGTACAGGTCGGGGTTGGTGAGATCCACGTGCGACATGTAGCCGCGTTCGGCGGAGGACGACAGCAGCACCGGGGACCGCCCGGACACCTCCATCCGGAACTGCGACAGGAACCGGGTGTCGCGAAAATACAGGCCGAGCCCGTAGTCACCGCTGTGGTCAAGGTTGCCCTCCAGGTCCGAGTACAGGAAGGTCTCTCCTTCCTTGACCGCGAGGGTCTTGCTGGCGAGGTCGGTGACGAGGACCGGGACGGAGACGCGCTCCGGCCGGTCCTCGACGGATCGGTCCTGGGCTTCTGGCTCTGGCTCTACGCTCATCGGGGGGTCAGGCGACGGGTCCATTCACCCTGGATACGAGCCCCGTGGGAGTCTAGGTTGGGCATCGTCCTCCATCAATGACATCGGTCACAACCGGTCCGGCATGAGGGGCCGTTCAGGCCCCTTCCACCTCCACCCCGCTCGCCCGGGGCGCGATCCGGAGGACCCGCCATCCCTGGCCCGGGTCCGGGACCGCCCGCGGCTCGCTCTCGAACGCGAGCAGCGACGGCCCGGCCCCGCACACGCACACCGGGACGCCCGCGGCGCGGACGCGCTCGAATACCTCGCGGACCTCAGGGAGGAGGGACAACCGAACGTCCTGGTGGAGCCGGTCCTCCAGAGCCTGTCCGAGTAGGTCCGGCCGCTCCGTGAGCGCGACGACGGCCATCGCCGCGCGCCCCAGGTTGAACACCGCGTCGGCCCGGGCCACCTGGGGGGCGAGGGCCCGGCGCGCCTCGTCGGTGGACAGTCGGAGGCCCTCCGGGAGCAGCACGGCCGGCCGAAGGCCCGGATGGGGGTCCAGGCGGAGGGGCGGGCTGTCGCTTGCCGCGAGCGTCAGGCCTCCGAACACGGCGGCGGCCGCGTTGTCCGGGTGCCCCTCCAACTCGCTCGCCACGTCGAACGTCGCGGACGGGTCGTGGGGTCCTTCGGGCGGGGCGAGCAGCTCGTACACAAGGGCGACCCCCGCGACCGAGGCCGCCGCCGAGGAGCCGAGGCCCCGCTCGAGGGGGATCCGGTTCACGCCGTGCATCGCGATCGGCGGAAGGTCCTTCCCCGTCTTGCGCGCGGCGAACGCCATGGCGCGGCTCACCATGTCGGTCCCGTCGGTGGGGAGCTCGTCGGCGCCCTCGCCCTCCCAGCTCACGCCGGGCCGGGCATCGGTGTCGATCGTCACCTCGTTGCACAACTCGAGCGCCAAGCCGAAGCAGTCGAACCCGGGACCGAGGTTGGCCACGGTGGCCGGAACGCGGGCGACCAGCCTCATCCGCTACAGAACATCTTCTGCCACCCGGCCGGCGCTTCGCGCCTCATAGCCCGAGCTCGGCCGCCACCGCCGCCGGGTCCGCCCGCACCGTGGGGGGGTGGCTGGCCCCGGTGATGGCCCACTCAGGGTCCTTCAGACCGTGCCCGGTGAGGACGCAGACCGCGGTCGTGCCCTTCGGCAGGCGATCCTCCGCCGCCAGGTGCAGCAGGCCGGCCACGGACGCCGCCGACGCGAGCTCCGCGAACATCCCCTCGTGCGCGAGCCGCTTGTACGCAACCAGGATCTCCCGGTCGGTGACGGCCATGATCGCCCCCTCGGACTCCGTCGCCGCCGCGACCGCCTTGTCCCACGACGCAGGGTTCCCGATCCGGATGGCCGTGGCGATGGTGGAGGGGTGCTCGACGGGATGCCCCAGGACGATGGGGGCCGCTCCCTGGGCCTGGAACCCGAACAGCTGCGGTGGCTCGGCGATGGCCCCGTCCGAAAGGTACTCGCCGTATCCCATCCAGTGGCTCGAGATGTTCCCGGCGTTGCCCACCGGCACGAAGTGAAGGTTCGGTGCCCGGCCGAGCGCGTCGCAGATCTCGAAGGCGCACGTCTTCTGGCCCTGGAGCCGGTACGGGTTCACCGAGTTCACCAGGGTGACCGGGTAGTGGTCGGCGAGGTCCTGCGCCAGTTCCAGGGAGGCGTCGAAGTTGCCGTCCACCTCCAGGACCCGCGCGCCGTGGATCAGGGTCTGGGCCATCTTGCCCAGCGCGATCTTCCCCTTCGGCACCAGCACGGCGCACGTGAGGCCGGCCTTCGCGGCATAGGCGGCCGCCGAGGCGCTGGTGTTTCCGGTTGACGCGCACACCACCGCCTTCGAGCCCTCCTCCACCGCCTTGGAGATGGTGACGGTCATGCCGCGGTCCTTGAACGATCCGGTGGGGTTGGCCCCCTCGTACTTCAGGTACACCTCGCATCCGGTTTCGGCCGAGAGCGACTCGGACCGGACGAGCGGAGTGTCGCCCTCCCCGAGCGTCACCACCGGCGTGGCGTCGGACACCGGGAGCCGGGCTCGATACTCCTCGATCACCCCCCGCCACGGCGCGGCGGTCATTCCTCGGCCTCCACCCGGAGGATGCTTCGAACCTCCTCCACCGCCTTCACGGCGCGAAGCTCGCTCACGGCCTGCTGGAACGCGCCCTCCCGGGCCCGGTGGGTGATGAACACGAGCTGGGCGTCCGCCCCCGTGCCCTCCTGCCACACGCTCTTGATCGACACCTGGTTCCGCCCGAACACGCTGGCGATCTCGGCCAGGACCCCGGGGCGGTCCTCCACCCGGAGCAGGATGTAGTACTGACCGTCCATCTCGGCCATCGGCCGGATGGTCCGCTCGTGGAAGCAGGTGCAGCCCACGCCGCGGGCCCCGGCCAGCAGGTTGCGGGCCACGGTCACGACGTCGCCGACCACGGCCGTGGCCGTGGGCTCCCCGCCCGCCCCCCGTCCGTAGAACATCAGCTCCCCGATGTTCGGGCCCTCCACGAACACCGCGTTGAACGCGTCCCGCACCGCGGCCAGCGGGTGCTCCGCCGGGATCATGGCCGGGTGAACGCGGGCGGCGATCCGCTCGTCGTGGAGCTCCGCGATGGCGAGCAGCTTCACCACGTAGCCCAGCCGCCGCGCGAACTCGACGTCCTCCGTGGTCACTCCCGAGATGCCCTCGCGGTAGACGTCGGCGCCCACCACCCTCGCGTTGAACGCGATCGACGCCAGGATGGCGCACTTGGCCGCCGCGTCGTGGCCGTCCACGTCGGCGGTGGGATCGGCCTCCGCGTACCCCAAGCGCTGCGCCTCGGCCAGCGCGTCGGCGAACCGCATCCCCTCGTCCGACATCCGAGTGAGGATGTAGTTCGTGGTGCCGTTCACGATGCCGAGCACGCGGGTGAGGCGTTCGCCGGTGAGCGACTCCTTCAGCGGTCGGATCAGCGGGATGCCGCCCCCCACCGCCGCCTCGAAGTACAGGTCCAGCCCCTTCGCGTCGGAGGCGTCGAACAGCTCGCGGCCCGCCGTCGCCAGCAGCTCCTTGTTGGCCGTGACCACCGGCTTGTCGCGGTCGAAGGCCGCGAGGATCAGCGAACCGGCGGGCTCGGACCCCCCGATCAGCTCGCACACGATGTCGATGTCGGGGTCCTCCACGACCGCCATGGCATCCGCGGTGAACGCGGAGGCGTCGAGCGGGAGGTCGCGGGGCTTCGACGGGTGGCGGACGGCCACCTTCGCCACCTCGAGCCGGCAGCCGGCCCGCCGGGCGATGTCGTCCCGGTGGTCGTGGAGCAGGCGAACCACCGCGGCCCCCACGGTGCCGCACCCCAGGAGCCCCACCTTCAGCGTGCGGTCGGTCATCGCTCCCGCTCTCCGACTTCCCCCAGCCACGCGGCCATCAGGATCTCGTCCTCGTAACCGTAGGACTTCTTGGCATGCCGGACGAGCCTACCCTCCTCGACGAACCCGAACTTCCGATACAGGGCGATGGCCGCGTCGTTGTGGGGGTAGACCGTGAGCTCGACCCGCTCCACCCCGGCGCTTCGCGCCCACCGCATCGCCTCGTCCATGAGGGCCGTCCCCACCCCG
>DASWJF010000249.1:0-8748 GCA_036397275.1 Actinomycetota bacterium | reverse complement strand
CCGCATCCCGGCCTCCCTGTGCGGCCTTGCCGGGCTGAAGCCCACGAACGGGCTGGTGGGGCGGCGGCCCATCCCGGCGTGGATGGATCTGTCCACCGACGGGCCGCTGGCCTGCACGATCGCCGACCTGCGGCTGTTGCTCGACGTGATGCGAGGGCCGGTGGCCGGAGACCCCACTGCGCTGCCGTCGTGGGCACCGGCAGGCGGCAGCGTGTCGCGGGTCATCGCATCGCCTCGGACCTGGGACTGGGGTCCGTTGCCGCCCGCCATCGACGCGTTGTTTCGCGTGGCGCTCTCGAGCATCGATCGGGACCTCCGGCTTCCCGTGGAGGGGATCGCGCCCGCATCGATCTTCGCGTTCGGCGGCGACCCCGGCGAGGACTGGTTCGTCACGGTGGCCGTCGAGCGGTTGCACGCGCTCGGGCGCGAGCGCGTGAAGGCCAGCCTGGACCAGCTCAGTCCACCGTTCCGCTCCGCCATGGAGTACGCACTCGGGATCACGCTCGACCGCTACGTGGAGGCCAGGCGGAACCGATTCGAGTACACGCGGCGGATGGACGAGCTGCTCGGCCAGGACGCGGTATTCGTCTGCCCGACCCTCGGGTACGAGGGGTGGCAGGCCGACGGCACGTTGCCCGGTACCGACCGGCCCGCGGGCGGCGAGGGCTACAACACCGGCGAGGCCAACCTCACCGGCCACCCTGCGCTGTCGGTCCCGGCGGGTCTGTCGCCGAACGGCATCCCGTTCGGGCTCCAGATCACCGGCCCGCGGTTCCGCGACCACCTCGTCCTCGACGTCGGCGCGGCCTGGGAGGCGGCGAACCCCTGGCCGCCCGTCGCTCCCGGCTACGAGCCCTTCGGAGCTTCGGCCGCGTAGCTACGAAGCGATGGCACACTCGTGACGGGGCCGGAACCTGAGAGACGGGACCGCCTCATCGGAGCCGGACGTCGACCACGACGAGTTCGGCGTCTCGGCCGTCGGCGGTCGTCCCCGGGCCGATGACGAACGTCTGCGGCACGTCCGGACCGTCTTTGGGGCGGAGCTCCACCTGGACCTCGAACGTCCCGGGCGTGGTCTCGACGACGTCTCCGGGCTTCCAATTCGAGAACCCCCTCTCGCCGAGCGGCGCGCACCCGCCGACGCCTTCACCACATCGGTCGATCACGTCCTGCGTGGCGAGCGTTGGCAGGTATGGGTCGAGTTCGTGGCTCCAAGCGACGAGGAACCGCGCGACCAGGTACTCCGCGTCTTCGGCGGTCGCGCGCGGGGGAAGCTCCGGGGAGGCAGGCGGACGCCAGATCCAGAGGTGAACCGGCGCCTCGGAGGAGCCGATGTGGAGATTGTTGTCCACCCTCATGTTGTCCACTTGCTCAACGACGGCCACCGTCCCGGCCGCCATGGCGCGCCCGTGCGAGCCGAGGTACGTCTCGTCGATCTCGAGCTGGCGCGCCGGCGGGCCCCCCTCGACGTTCGTCCAACCGAGGCTCGGGTACCAGGCGTCCGGGATCCCGCAGTTCCAAGCGAATACCGCTCCCTCGATCGAGACGCCGTGGACGTAGCACTCCCCGTGATCGAGGGGGAGCTGCCCGAGCCCCTGCCAGCGATCCTCCTCCGGTAGGTACTGGGCTGAATCGGCGCCGTAGTCCCAGGCGATCACCCGACCGTCGAACCACACCGCCTCGGAGGCCTGGGGGGAGAGCGGCGGGTCCGGCAGCCGTCGCCATGTGTCCGTGGCGGGCCGATACGCGAGCGCGATCGCGGTGCCCGTCTCCGCGATGTTCCGATCGTTGAGCTCGGACCCGACGACGATGACTTCCTCGCCGGTCCAGACGGCGTTCGCGAGGTTGACCCCGATCGGAGCGTCGGCGATCCGCCTCCAGGCGCCGGTTACTGGATCAAGGGCGACGCCCTCGACCGTCGTCGGAGCATCCCGGTCGCCGCCGCCGAACACGACCAGCTCCCGCTCGGTCCACTCCCAGGCCCCACAGCACGTCGGCCGGTGAGCGGACTCATCGAGCCGGCGCCACGCCCCGCTGGAGGGATCGAGCGCGAGCGTCGCCGACGTCTCCCCGTCGGCGGTCTCGACGTCCCAGAAGACGACCTCGGTGCCCGTCCAAACGGCCTTCGCGCCTCCACGCTCATCACGACTGGCGTTCGGACCGCCCCCCGCGATCGGCGCGGCGGGCAACCGCCGCCACCTGCTCGTCGCGGGATCGAAGGCGAACCCATCCGCCTTCGCCTGTTCGATGTCAGAACCCCGCGGCCAGCCACCCCAGTACACGAGTTCCTCTCCTGTCCACGCTAGGGTGGCGTTGTCCCTGATCTCCGGCGGGAGCGGGAGCTGGGTCCATCCCTCCGGCGCCCACGACCACGGATCGGGTGTCGTGGCCGGCTCCTCGCGGCGGACGCGCTCGAAGACTTCCCACGCGAATCCCGCTGCGGCGGCGAAGACGGTCACGGCGACGGCGACAGCCGCGAGGCGCCTCCACGGCGAAGGGCCGGCCGGGATCGGGCGTGGGGCCGGCTCGGCCATCCGGCGTTCGATCTCCAGTCGGAGGTCGGTGGGCTCAAGGGTGTCGAGAGCTCCGAAGCTTCGCTCCACCTTCGTCCTCATCCCTCGTCCTCCTCCTCCAAGAGTGCTCGCAGGCGCCTACGACCCCGGCTCAGATGCACCCGCACGGTCGCACGGCTCGAGCCGAGAAGACGGGCGATCTCGTCCGTGCCGTACCCCACGTAGAAGCGCAGCACGAGCGCCGCGCGCTGGTTCCTCGGCAGCCGCCGGAGCGCGGCCAGGACCCGGCCCGCGTCATCGACGTCCCCCGTGTCAACATGCGTGTCGGCAAGGGGTGAGTACCGGCTCCGTTCCTTGAGCTCCCCGGCCGCCAGACGAAACGCGGCCGTCCAGACCCATGCCCGCGGATCCCGGACCTCGTCGCCCCGGCGCAGGCACTGGGCGAACGCCTCGGCCACGGCGTCATCGGTGATCGCCCGGTTCTGGCAGTAGGCGAAGACCGCACGCCACAGTCGCGCCCCCTCCCGCTCGTACAGGTCGCCCAGGTCGCCAGCCTTGTCCTCGATCGCCGGTCCTCCGCATCGCCTCTCTATCAGGGCCCCAGAACGCCCCCAGCGTGTACCGGTGGGACTCAGGCGAGACGGCATGAGGTTCCATCCCGGGGTCGCCTCGGGGAGCATCCGAGCGGGACGCGCTTGGCCGTTCCTTGCCAGCGGGAAGCCTAGTGACTACGCGGCGAGGTCGCGGCGTTCGAAGGTCACGATGGCGACGGCGAAGGCGGCCCCCGCGACTGCGGCCAGCACCAGCGCATGGGCGGGATGGAGGCCGTTCACGAGCGGCTCGGCCCCCCGGTAGTAGTAGAACGGAGACAGCATCTGGAGCCACTCCAGGGCTTGCACCGATGGGGCCAGGACATCGAACAGGTACGTGGCCGCCGCGAGGCCGCCGGTCACACCGATGGCCTGGGCCCGCCGCCCGGTGGCGCACCCGATGGCCAGGGCGATCGCCCCGAACGCCACGGCGAGCAAGTAGCAGCTCACCACGGCCGCGGTCAGGTTCCACAGGCCCGGGGTGAGGTCGAACGGCGGTCCCAGCCCCGCCACCGACGCCCACAGGACCACCGACAGCCCCGCGGCCCCGGCGAGCATCGCCCCGAACTTGTCGACGACCACCCGGCGCCTCCGGACCGGGGTTGCAAGCAGGAGGTCGAGCGACTGCCGCTCCTCCTCGCCGGCGATGGCCCGGGCGCCGGACCCGATCGCGTACAACAGCAGTAGGAGCGGAGCCATGAAGCTGAACAGCTCCGTGTTTAGGTAACCGGCCGGCGAGGTGAAGTCGCCGCTCTCGCCGAGGAACGCCCGGCGCAAAGGCTCCGGGAAGCTCTCGATGTACTCGTTCAGCTTGACGGCGTTGTCCCGGATGCTCGGATAGAAGCCCGCGTACATGAAGGCGACGCCGATGAGGCCCAGGGCCCACCACGCCAGCGCGCGCCGCTGGTCCCGGAGGGTCTTCAGCGCCACCGTCCGGAGCATGGGGCTACGCGTCGTCTCGGTCGCCGTCGCCATCCCGCTCACCCCCTCCGTAGAACGTGAGGAAGATGTCCTCGAGGCTCGGCTCGTGGCTGGTCAGGTCCACGACCTCGAACCGGGCCGCCGCCTTCACCACGGCGTCCATGGGGCCGACCACGGTGCACCGCACCCGGTCGCCCTCCGATGTCACGTCGCGGACCCCGGGCAGGCCCTCGAACGCTTCGGCCGGCACGGGGCCGGCGAAGTGCATCTCCAGGGTGCGCATCCCCTTGGCCCGCAGGTCGCCGATGTCCTCCACGGCGACCAGGCGGCCGTCACGGATGATGCCGACCCGGTCGCACAGCCGCTCGACCTCCGGCATCACGTGGGAGGAGAGGAACACGGTGCGTCCCTCCTCCCGGACCTCCCCGATCATGTGGTGGAACTCCTGCTGCACGAGGGGATCGAGCCCGGTGGTCGGCTCGTCCAGGATCAGCAGCTCGGGGCGGTGCATGAACGCCTGGATCAGCCCGACCTTCTGCCTGTTGCCGTGGGACAGCGAGCGGATGCGCATCGCGAGGTTGAGGTCGAGTCGTTCGGCGAGCTCGCCGACGTACCCCCGGTCCACCCCACCGCGGAGGGACCCCAGGTGATCGAGGTACTCCGCTCCCGTGAGGTTCTCGTACAGCGTGTACTCGCCGGGCAGGTAGCCCGTCCGGCGGTGGATCTCGACGGAGCCCTCCCGGGAGTCCAGCCCGAAGACCCTGGCCCGCCCCGCCGTGGGGCGGATGAGGTCGAGCAGCGTCCGGATCGTCGTGGTCTTGCCGGCGCCGTTCGGCCCGAGGTAGCCGAAGACCTCACCGGGCGCCACGGCGAACGAGAGGTCGATCACCCCCCGCTGTTTCCCGTAGAACTTGGTGAGGCCATCCGCCACGATGACGTCGGCCACGATGGCACCTCCAGCCGTCGCTCCGCGCCACTGTGGCAGCGGCGCCCCGCCTCGACAACGGAGAACGGCCCGCCGGTCCAGGGCCGAACGTCCCTGCGCGCGCCGGGCCCGAAGCCGGTCGCCACCGCCCGAGGGTCCGGTCGGGGCCCAGACGACGGGCTACCCCGGCTAACGGGCGGTCGGGCCGGTCGAGGCTACGCTCATCCGGATGGAGGAACGGCTGTTGCTGGTCGAAGACGACCCGTCGATCCGGGAGACGACGGCGATCGGGCTCCGCGACGCCGGCTTCCGCGTGACCACGGCGGCCGACGGCCGGGAGGCGCTGCTGCGGTTCCGGCAGTCGCCGTTCGACGCGCTGGTGCTGGACGTGATGCTCCCCTCGGTGGACGGCTTCGAAGTGTGCCGGGAGGTCCGGAAGACGAGCCGGGTCCCGATCGTCATGCTCACGGCGAGGGCGGACGCCACCGACGTGGTGGCCGGGCTCGAGCTCGGCGCCGACGACTACGTGACGAAGCCGTTCGACCTCCCCGTGCTCGTAGCCAGGGTCCGCGCCGTGCTCCGGCGGGCGGCGGCCGAGCCGGAGGAGCGGTCGATCGCGATCGGTGACCTGGAGGTCGACCCCGCTGCGTTCGCGGCGCGCAGGGGCGGCCGGGAGCTTGGCCTCACGGCGACGGAGTTCCGGCTCTTGCTGGAGATGGCGCGCCGGCCGGGACGGGTCTTCACCC
Source organism: Actinomycetota bacterium (assembly GCA_036397275.1). Lineage (GTDB taxonomy): Bacteria > Actinomycetota > UBA4738 > UBA4738 > HRBIN12 > AC-69. The sequence goes on along the minus strand of DASWJF010000249.1, from coordinate 3,053 downwards.
GCGAGGTCCTCCTGGAGAACGTGTGGGGCTACGACCACCTGGGCGACTCCAGGCTGGTGGACGTGGCGATCCAGCGTCTCCGGTCGAAGGTGGAGGACGATCCCTCCCACCCGTCGCTCATCGCCACCGTCCGGGGCGTGGGGTACAGGCTCGAGCGGGGCTGACGTGCATCGGACCGTGCCGGCCCCCACCCGGATGCGCCGCCGGCTGACGGTCGCGTTCGTCGCGGTCGCCGGGGTGCTCACGGGCGCGCTGGCGCTCGGGTCGTTCGTCCTGGTCCGGGAGGCGCGCCTCGGCGATTCCCTCGACCGAGCGGAGCGTGAGGCCGGCGTGGGCCTGCGCACGGCCGCGAACCTCTCCTCGGAGGCGAGGAACCTCGAGGAGTTCGCGGTGACCTACCAGAGGGAGCGCGGGGTCCGCGCCGTGGTCGTCGCCGGAGAGCGCCGATTCCCCTCCGATCCCTCGGTCGACCCCGAGCTCCCGCGCGGCCTCCGGCAGCTCGTCGCCGCGGAGAACGTCGCGTACGAACGGCTCGAGGTGGGCGAGCGCCCCTACCTGGTGGTGGGCGCCCGCCCGCCGGGCTCGTCCGTGGAGCTGTACCTGTTCTTCCCGGAGGACTCGCTTCGCGCCGACCTTCGCGAGCTCGCCACGGTGCTGGCCGCCGGGTGGGTCGCGGTCCTGGTGCTCGCGGCGGCCGTCGGGCGGATCGTCGCCGCCCGGACCCTCGCGCCGGTGGCGGAGGCCAGCCACGCCGCGCGATCGATGGCCGAGGGGCTCCTGGCCACGCGGCTCCCGGTGACCACGGACGACGAGTTCGGCCAGTGGGCAGCGTCGTTCAACGAGATGGCGGAAGCCCTCGAGTCGAAGATCCGCGCGCTCGAGGAGGCGGAGACGCGCGAGCGGCGGTTCACCTCCAACGTGGCCCACGAGCTCCGCACGCCGCTCACCGCGCTGGTCTCCGAGACCGCGCTCCTGAAGGAGCACCTCGACCGCATCCCCGAGCCGGCCCGCCGTCCGGCCGAGCTCCTGGTGGACGACGTCGCCCGCCTGCGGACCTTGGTGGAGGACCTCATGGAGATCTCCCGTTTCGACGCCGGCGCGGAGGAGGCCGTCCAAGCGCCGGTGGATCTCGGAAGGCTCGTGGAGGTCACGATCGAGGCCCGCGGCTGGACGGGCCGGGTCCACGCTCGGTCCGGCCACGTCTCGATCGAGTCCGACCGCCGACGGATCGAGCGCGTGGTCTCGAACCTCGTGGGCAACGCGCTCGAGCACGGCGGGCAGGGGGTCGAGGTCCTCGTGGGGGCCGACGGCCGCGCGGCGTTCGTCGAGGTTTCGGACCGGGGCCCGGGGATCCGACCCGAGGACCTGCCCCACGTCTTCGACCGCTTCTACAAGGCCGACCCCTCCCGGGCCGGGCACGGGAGCGGGCTCGGGCTCCCCATCGCCTTGGAGAACGCGCGTCTGCTGGGCGGGGAGATCGAGGTGTGGAGCGAGGTCGGTGTGGGGAGCCGCTTCACCCTGCGGCTGCCCGTTGCGGAACCGTTACGTGGGGGTGACGCTCCCGTTTCCTCGGGCTTCCAGGATGAGGGCGGAAGCCGAGCGGAAGGAGGAGAGCCATGAAGCGCAGCGTCGTCCTCGCGGCGGTCGTCGGCCTATTCGCGGTGTCGTGCGCCGAGCGAGGCCCGGGCGTGATCGGGCCGGCGCCCACCGGCGCAGACACCCCGACGGGTGAGCCGACCGAGTCCCCGGTCACCGGCAAGACCGTCACGCTCGAGGTCTGGTTCGCGTACGTCCCCCGGGGCGAGAGGCCGGACATCGAACGGGAGTGGCTGTTCGTGACGGAGCGAACGCTCCCCGCGACGCAGGCGGTGGGGCGGGCGGCGCTCGCCGAGCTGTTCGAGGGCCCGACGCGCGAGGAGGGCGATGCGGGCGTTTCCACCGCCGCGCCGGACGGCACGGAAATCCTCGACCTGTCGATCGACCACGGTACCGCCACGGTCGATCTCTCCTCCGAGTTCGAGTCGGGGGGCGGGTCGGCGTCGGTTTCGATGCGCCTGGCACAGCTCACGTACACCCTGACCCAGTTCCCGACCGTCGGCGAGGTCGCCCTGGAGATCGAGGGAGCTCCGGTCGAGGTCTTCTCGGGCGAGGGGGTCGTGATCGACCACCCCATGGCACGGAGGGACTTCGACCACCTCCTGCCCCCGATCCTGGTTGCGTCGCCAGTGATCGGCGAGCGCGTGCGCAGCCCGATCACCATCGCCGGGTCCTCCAACGTGTTCGAGGCCACGGTCTCGATCGCGATTCTGGACGAGAACGACGACCGGATCGCGCAGACGTTCACCACCGCCACGTGCGGCACCGGATGCCGTGGCGACTACGAGACGAACGTGAGCTACGAGCTCGGTGGGACGCAGGAGGGCACCGTCGTGGTCTTCGAGTCGAGCGCGGAGGATGGCTCGCCGATCCACGTCGTGGAGATCCCGGTCACGCTGGTCGCGTAGGGCCGGACGGAGGGCGTTCCTCCCGTGGGGCGGGCTTCCCGCCCGCCCCACGGCGGCCCCCCATGCTGGTGCGGCCTACGGCCCCAGGTTGTAGCCGAGCCGCCTGGGACCGCGGGCAACGAAGTCCACGAGCGGATTCGGCCGGCCCCCCTCGTCCTCGGCGTCGTCCTTCCGCACGATGGCCCGGTGGGTGAGGAACGCTCCGGGCGAGCGAAGCGGCTCCGGCGGGAACGGCTTGGGCTCGGCCCCCACCAGCGGGAGTCGTGTGTACTCGTCCTCCACCCCGACGGCCAGCCCCGACAGGATCCTCCCCGCCAGGTGGCACGGGCCCACTCCTCCGCCGGTGAACCCCAGCCCGAAGTGCACGTTGCCGGGTGGGAGGGTGCCGAAGAAGGGGACGTGCAGGCCGGTGACGTCGATGGGCCCGCCCCACCCGCACTCGACCGGGACGTCCCGGAAGCTCGGGAACCATCGGTGGAGGTCGCGCACCAGGCGGGCCACGGACGCCTGGTCGAAGTCAAGGCGCGGCCCCAGGCCCGTGCCGAGACC
>DASWJF010000248.1:0-4460 GCA_036397275.1 Actinomycetota bacterium | reverse complement strand
TCCGGCCGGCCGCCTCGAGCACCCTGGCCAGCGCGTCGCCCAGGGCCGCGTTTCGCGCGTGTCCGATGTGGAGCGGCCCCGTCGGATTGGCCGAGACGAACTCCACCTGGACCGACCGGCCGTCCGGCTCGGCCCACCCGTACCTCGGACCGCGCGCAACGGCCTCCCGCAGCCCGTCGTACCGCCAGTCGTCGCGCACGAACAGGTTGATGAACCCGGGTCCCGCGACCTCGGCCCGCTCGATCAGTTCGCCGGCCGGAAGGTGCGGCAGGATCGCTTCCGCCACCTCCCTGGCCGGCCGGCCCAGCCGAGGGGCCAGCGCCAGGGCCACGTTCGTCGAGAAGTCGCCGAACCCCTTCTGCTTGGGCTTGGTGATCTCGACCTCCGGCGGCTCGCCCGACAGGCCGAGCTCCCCCGCGGCGTCCCGCAGGGCCCGATGGATGGTGGCGGCGAGCCGGTCCTCGATCATCGGCGACGGTCCGGCGCGGGCTAGGCCTGGGCCGGCCTGCCGGCCAGGACCCGGCGGACGATCTCGACCAGGTGCGCGGGGTCGAACGGCTTGGTGACGTACTCCTCCACGCCGAGAGCGTAGCCGCGCCGCCGGTCCTCGTCCTGGGCCCGGGCCGACAGGAGGATCACGGGCACGTCCCTCGAGGCTGGGTCCTCCTTCAGCTGCCGCAGGACGTCGAACCCGTCGACGCCCGGCATCATGATGTCGAGCACCACCACGTCGGGCACCGCCTCACTCGCACTCCGGAGGGCCTCGTCCCCCCGGCTGGCCGAGTCGACCTCGTACCCCTCCAGCCGGAGGTTGATCTGGAGGAGCCGGAGGATCACCGGGTCGTCGTCGACGATCAGGATCCGCGGCCTGGCCTCGCCCCCCATGGGGGCAGGATAGCGAAGGGGTTTGCCGTGGCCAGCACCATCTCCCGTCCGGGCGGAGGTCGTTGCTAGACTCAAGGCGAGCGACGAGCCCTCGTAGCTCAGAGGATAGAGCGCCGGCCTCCGGAGCCGGGTGCGCAGGTTCGAGTCCTGCCGAGGGCGCCGATCGGTCTGGAACTGACGGGGTGCACCAAGCCGGTGACCCGGAAGAACAGGCGTGGCCCACCGTCCGGGCCCCGAGAGCGTCATTTGGGTGCACCGGAAGCCCCGACAGGTAGCCTCCTCCCTCCACGGCGCGAAGGCTCGAGACATCACATTTATCGGGCCGACCCTTCCGGGATCGGACGCCCTGCATCCCCGGCCGGGAGCCCGGGGGGAGGCCCCGGGGCTCCCGTAGCCGTGCGCCAGCGCCGAGCCGGCCTACGCCAGTGGGAGCGGGACCGCCTCCCCGTCCATGTCCCCCGCGTTGAAGGGGATGTCCATCACCGTGAGGATCGTCGGGAGGACGTCCACCAACCGGATGGTCTCATGGGGCAGCGCTCTGGACTGCAGCCCCGACAAGGAGAAGATCATGGGGATCCTCTGGACCAGGCGCTGGTGGCCTCCATGATCCCCGATGACGCCGTAGGTCGTCTCGTCCTTGAGGAGGGCCACGACGTCCGGCGCGTACGGGGCCGCCATTGTGTCCACGAGCTCCTCCCCGTGCTGGTCGAACCAGCTGCGCTCTGCCCCCGTCATGGCGTTCGTGTCGAAGAGGTCGTAATCGTCCTGGGTAGCGTTCAGGTGGAAGCTGGCGATCACGCTGGGGAGATCCAGGATCGCCTCGGCCGCCTCCTCCTTCTTCTCGGCGGAGTTGTCGTTCAGCCAGACCGCGATCTGCGCGTCCTGGTAGGAGAAGCCGAGGTTCGTGACGCCGCCCTCCGGCGTCAGCGCGTCCTTCAGCTGCTGGATGGCCGGGCTGGGGTCGAGGTATATCTCGTCGGCCAGGGTCCCGCTCTCCGACCCGTAGTACCAGTTGCAGTCGGACCGAATGGCGAAGGACGACGTCCCGGTGGCCGGGTCGCACGCGTTGATGTTGCTCCCGACGGTGAAGGTGTCGAACCGGCCGTGGAACCTACGCCCCGTCTGGGCGGCGTGATCTGCCGTGATCACGACGAGGGTCTCGTCGAGGATGCCCTCGGCCTCGAGGGCGTCGATCAGCCTCCCCACCTGCTCGTCGGCTGTCTTCGCGATGAACGGCAGGTGCCGCATCTCCCGCTCCGAGCCGGGCGGGCCCTTCTTCTTGTCCTCCGGCCCCCACATGTGGCCGAGCTTGTCGATGCCGCCCAGGCTGACGAGCATGCCCCTCCAGTCCGTTGTCCCCGTGTCCTCAACCACCTCGATGGCGGCGTCAGTGGACCAGACGTCTCCGCCCTGGTGCGCAGGGTCGAATCCCGGGACGAACCGGTTGCCGTCCAGGTTGTAGATCCTGGCGGGGAGCAGGGTCCCCGTCCCGTAGGCATTGGCGGCCTGCCAGGTCCACCAGCGGCTGCAGGTGTCGTTGATGTTGAGGGACGCGGGGAGCGTGGCGGACGGGTTGCCGTTCTCCGGCCTGCGCCACCCGGGCACTCCGTCACACTGGACCGGCGCGCCGCTGCCCCTGATCTGGAGGATGATGTCCTCCGGGTCCGTAGCGCTTGTGTCGAACCCCGAGTGGCCCGCCGTGCACGCCGCGGTCCTCTTCTGGGCGATGGAGACGAACACCGACGACTCACCGAAGTGGTCGTCGAGGTAGTCCGCGAGCTTCTTGTAGTTGCCGGCATCTATGAGCGACTTGAACTGGCTGCAGGACATGCTGGAGGTCACGTAGAAGGCGCCCGCCCCGCCTCCGAGCACGTTGTCCACGTCCCTGTGGCCCTCGTTCGACCAGCCCAGGTTCTTCGGGAGCCGGCCGCTCGTGATCACGCCGTGGCTGATCACGGTCTCGGCGGCCATGTGGCCGACGATGGCGTTGGGGAAGGTGACGCCGTCCTCCATCAGCGCCATGACGTTCCTCATCTTGTAGCGCTCGATGGTGTCGGGCCGGGCCTGGTCCAGGATGATGATGAGGACCCTCGTCGGTCTGTCCGGGTGGCCCGCCTGCACCGCGGGGGGCACGAGTAGCTGCCCCGCGAGCAGGACCGAGCCGATGAACGCCCCGAGGGCCCCTCGCCGGGGTCTCACACCGACCTCCTTTCCCGGACGGGGCCGACCACCTCGGTTACGCCCGCCGGAGGAAGGGGCGCTCATGTACCGGACGGGGGCCGCGCCCGCGGTTGCTGAGGGCCTTCTTACCGAGCCCCCAACCTGCTGTCAATGGCCAATCGAAAGTCCCCCCTGGTGGCATCATCTCCTTGTGCGTCCCGTTCGAGACAAGCTCTTGGCTCCGCTGCAACTCCGTCAACCAACGCACTTCCCCGGCAGCTTCCAGAGGTATCCGCCCCTTCCGAGCGCGCTCCTCCGGCCCGTCCCGCACAGCCTCGACATTCACGTTCACCCGGGCCCTCCCTTCCCAAGAACGGCCCCGCATGACAGTACGCCTCCCGGGCGGTCGAAGTTCGCGAGCGCGGTTCTTATGGCAGGCTCCTCCATCTTCATTTCCAGAGGATCGAGCTTCGCGTCGATCCCTGCCGAGCGGACGAAAGCCCTTCAAAGAGGAGCTGGCGCTTGACCCCGACGACCGCGTCATGCTGATCGACGGGAACGACACCCGGGGCATCGACGTTGGGATCATGACCACCGCGCAGGTCGAGATCGTCTCCATGCGGAGCAACGACGATCGGCCGCGCGGGTGACGCATTCGCCCCGCGCCCGCCCCGCGCGGCTCGATCCCCAAAAGTGGGCGCTGGGCCGCCTGCTGAGACCTTCATCCGGCCTGTTACCAACAGGGGAATCGCCGCCTCCGCCCATGAGAACCGAGCCCATCACCGGCTCCCGTCTTTCCGGTAACCATCGCGTCGAAGCTTCCCGTGACGGGCACTAAGACAGAGCGAATGCCCTTCTACCTGCGGACATTTCTTCGAGTACTGTCCAGTTGGGTGCGCCGAACGATCGAACTCACCTGCCGTGACGACTACCCGGCCCGGCCCCGACCTGAGACTCAGTTTCTTCATCTTGCCCCCGACGATGATCGACGGTCGCCTCTCTAGCGCACGAGGAGGACCGGGCACGCGGCGTGATGTACCACCTTGTTCGCCACACCACCGAGCAAGAGGCTCTTCCACTCCGTCATACCGCGCGAACCCATGATGATCAGATCCGCGTGGGATCCCGCCGCCACTTCGACGATCTGCTGAGCGGTGTGGCCGAAGCTCACCCGGCGGATCTCTCCTCGGGCATCGACGCCCGCCGCACGGAACCTCGCCAGCACGCCCTCCACGAGGTCCTCGGCGGTGACGGGCGGACCGAGGTCGACGTCGGATCCCTCATATCGCTCGTACTCGCGAACGTGTACGACGGTAATGGCTGAGGCGTACCGCCCTGCGAGGTCCACGGCGACGAGGATCGTCTTCTCGCTCTGTGGGGATCCGTCGACCGCGATCAGGATCCGCTCAAACACG